>JAICXI010000434.1 GCA_025980505.1 bacterium
CCGGCCCCACAGGGTTGCTCACGGCCAATTCCTGGAACGTCATCCCCATCAACGGCCTGTACCTTTCGGCGGGCAACTACTGGGTGGCCGCGGCCAGCGCGGGCGGTTCGGGGTCCCAATGGCCCTTCTCGGAGGATGGCGGCGTGACCACCGGACTTTTCTACAACGGGTGCAC
Organism: bacterium; assembly: GCA_025980505.1. Taxonomy (GTDB): domain Bacteria; phylum Oederibacteriota; class Muellerivitia; order Muellerivitales; family Muellerivitaceae; genus JAICXI01. The sequence continues at coordinate 176 of JAICXI010000434.1, forward strand.
CAATTCCCTGCCCTGGCCCACGTCCAGCAACATCCTCACGGGCCAGCCGGTCATCAGCTTGACCGTGGATTACAAGAGCTGTAATTAATCCCCGCCCGGCCGGAACCCAAAGGCCCCGGGCCCACCGGCCTCGGGGCCTTTTTTTGTCCGGGAAAAGGGGCCGGCCCTCCGTTCCGGGGTTTCAGTCCGGGCTTTCCAGCCTTTCCTTGAAAAAGGCCCCGGATTCGGTGGGGGTGAAATGGTCCCAGTCCTTGAAAAGGGGCATGGGCCAGCCCGCCCCGTTGTAAAAGATGAAGGCCGTCCAGGACATTCCACGGGCCTTGGCGAAGTCCAGGATGCGCTTCCCGTAGTCCGTGCCGGCCTTGTACACGGCCGGACAGGTCTTGTCGTCCGGGTCGAAGCCGAATTCGGTCAGCATCACCGGATGGTCCTTGGCCAGGAACCCGAAATCCCTCTCCCAGTTTTGCTCCCAGGGTTGGGCGACGCGGCCGGGGTAAGGGTGGCAGGCATAGGCCACGCCCTTGTGGCGCAAGGGCTCCTTCCCCGCTCCGCCCAAGTCATAAGCCCAGTTGAGCCCGCCCACCACCGGAATGGCCTTGGGGTTGTGGGCATAAATGGCGTCGATGACCTCGTCCGCCATGTCCCTCCATTGGGGCCAGGTCAGGCTTCCGCCCCGCCATTCCATGGCCACGGGCTCGTTGAAGATTTCGTAAAAGGCCATGGTCGGCTCGTTCTTGAAGCGCTCCGCCATCGCCGCCCAGAATTCCTTCATTTCCGGGAACGTGGTCCGGAAGCTCTCCTCCCAGGGTTCTTGGAAGACGCCGGAGGCGGGGTTTCCGCAGGTATGCCAGTCCACCATCAGGTACATGCCGTATTTCCGGCACCAGTCCAGGGCCTGGCCGACCAGGGCCAGGCATTCGTCCTTGCCGAGGCGACGGTAGGTGCCCGGGTCGATGGGCAGGCGGATGAGCCGGCAACCCCAGGAGGCCGCCTCCCGGAAGTAATCCCCGTTCCAGCGGCCTTGCCCCCGGAGCACTTCGGGATAACCGAGGTTGAGCCCCTTCAAAACCACGCTCCGGCCTTGGGAGTCCGTGAAATGGTTCCCTTCCACTCGGAGGCGATCCAAGAGCCTCACTTTGGACCCGATCTTCCCCTCGTCCCAGGCGCAGCCCGATGAAACCCAAAGGGCCCAGATCCCCAAGCCGATTCCCCAAGCCGCGTTCCTTCTCATGGCCGCCTCCTTGGAATGAAGCCTCCTCAAACAGGCTTTGATTGGACTGGATTTCCGGGAAAAGTGTCTTCCCAAGGAGGATTTACGGGCTTTTTTCACTGGCAGGTCCACAAAGGTGCCTGGCCTACAGATTACACACAAAGGTGCCTGGCCTACAGATTACACGTTAGGTCAAGCTGCCCCAATCCACGCCAGGTGTTATGGGGCCCGACCTCCCTTTTCGCGCTTTCATTCCTTTTCAGCGCGCAGCCCTCGGCGGCCGGCTCCCCCGCCGCCCATCCGCCGGGAACCGCGAGGCAAGCCGCGAGGATGCGCAAGAACCTTTTCATTGGGGCCCTACCGGGAAATAACCGGGCCTTTTGGTTTTTCCACCCCGGGGACAGCTATCCGCCTCGGTGCCCAGGGTAAAGGGCGTCAGGGTGGCGCCGCCCCTGTTGAGGGTGGAGGTGAATCCGCCGGTGGAATGACGCCGGAGGGCAAGGTCCTAGTTGCCCGGCGGCAGGGAAAGGGGCTGCGGGAAAGGAAGGGTCTCCCCGTCCCCCGCGGGAAACGGGGCCTCACTGTTTCTGGAAGACCACCACGCCGCCTTGCCCGTTGGTGACGTAAAGGTTGGCGAAGTTGCCGTCAAAAACAAGCCCCTCCGGATAGGTGAAGCCGTCCGTATAATGGGTCACGGCCGCGGCGGCCGGGGCCCTTTGTTCCGCTTACCAAAGGAACGGCACCAACCTGTACCGGACCCTTTGCGCGTATTCCCGATATCCCCCTAATTCCGCCGTCAAGGTGCGGTCCTCCAGGCAGGTCCGCGCCAGGACCAGCAGGCCGTTGGCCACGCCCACTCCCAGGGCCGCCAGAG
>JAICXI010000251.1 GCA_025980505.1 bacterium
GACCTTCTTTTTACAACCCGCGGAAACGCCCCAGCCCAAGAGAAGCGTTAAAAGCAGGAGGGCCAAGAGCCGGGGCCTTTTCGCGGGATGGTTCATTCGTGCCCTCACTTTTTGGACCAACTGGGGGATTGGATGACCGAAATGGAAAGCCGGGCCTTGTTGGCACCGGTCAATGCGTCCATGACCCACAGGTCGCCGTTGGAGGTCACATAGGCGATCTTGGAGCCGTCCGGGGACCACACGGCGTTCACCACCCCGGGATTGGTGAGGAATTTTACCGTGCCGGCTTCCTGGTCGCTTTTGGAAGCCTTGTCCAAAAGGGCCAACCGGTAGTCCGAGTCGGGGGACTCTTTAACCAGGAGCATGAGGTTGGAGGCGGATTCGGAAGGGGAATAGGAAACCAAGGGCCCGAATTCCAAGGAGGAGTTTAAGAGCAGCGCCTTGGGGGCCGAAGTTTCGGACGAGGCGAGGTAAATGGAATGTTTCCCGGCAAGATAGGCGATTTTGCGGGCATCGGCGGTCCATGAAAAGTCGACCAAGGGCCCGTCAAAGGTGGATTGGACCAATTGCAGCCGGTCCAAAAGCCTCGGGTTGACGAGGTTCAAGGTGCAAAAACCGTCGCCTTGTTTGACCAGGAAGGCCACGTAACGGTTGTCCCGATGGGGTGCCCAGTCGATGCCGGTGATGGAATATGCGGGATTCACGCTGGCCAAGGTCGCCTGGAGCGTGGAGTCCAGGGTCACTTTCCAAACCTGGCGGTGGTAGATAAAGGCGATCTCGTCGCTTTTGGGGGACCAAGTCAAAGGGGGTTTTAAACCACCGGGAACGGGGATGGAGTAATCGGGGAAGAAAGTCAATTGGCGGAAGTCTTTGCCGCCTTTTTGATATAGGTACAGGTTCACTTTGCCGTCGTTCATATTGGAGAGGAAGGCCAGCAACTTCCCGTTCGGGGACCAAAGGGGGAACCAGCTTCCGGTCCCAATGGCCGTCAGGCGGGTGTTGTCGGTCCCGTTGGGATTCATCAGCCACAAGGTGGGCTTGCCTTTTTCCAGGGTGGTATAGGCGATTTTTTCAACTTCCAGCGGGGTGGCCGTGGCAGTGGGGGTGGAGGGAACCGAAGGTTGGGGTTTGGAAAGCGACATTTCCATCGAGAGAGGCGGGGCCGTTTTGGGTGCGGGCTTGGCGGGGAGCGGCACGGCCGGCGCCGGAGCGGCGGCCGCGGGCGGGTTGGAGACCGCGGGAGCCTGGGCCACCGGGGAAGCCGCCGGAGGCGGGGTTATTTTTTTGAAAAAAGGCAGGGAGCGCTTGCCACAGCCGGGAATGTTGACGTCACAACCGGAAGAAATAAGGAGAAGTAGCAGCAACATGGCCGAGAAGATGGATAAGCTTTTTAAGGTTTCGCGCAATCGGGTTTCCCGGGGAACGTTGTTAAAGCTTGAAAATTAAGTGCAGTTTATGGGCTCCCACTCAAAAAGTCAACAAATTCAACGTTTTTAGGGGGGGGCGACCGGGAAAGTGCTTTCCAGGATCAAAAGATTCCCTCCGGCGCCGGGTTTTAAAACGGCCCCAAGGCCCGGCCTGTTGGCGAAGGGGTGGGAAAGACGGACCTCTTCGGCCTTTTCCAAGGCGTTCAACAAAGAAGGATCGGGATCGAGGTCCAGAAGGTGCTTCTGCAGCAACGTCGAACGTTCCTTTTGAAGGAGCCGGGCCGCCCGTTCCGTGATATTTCGGATGGTGAATTTTTCATCGAACAACAGGACGGCTTGTTCCTCCGGGAAGAAAGGCTCCGGCGGCGTGGACGGGGTAGGGGCCCCGACCGGTTCGGCTGGAACGGCGGCGGCCGCCGGGGGAATCCCTTGGGCGGGTTTTCGATTCCACCACGCCACCGCCAAGGCCGGAAGAAGGCAGGCCCCCAATGAAAAGAGCCCCCAGAAAAGGGGGCCCGGCCGGGTTTGACAAACAAGCGAAAATTCCGCCGGATTCGGGGTGCCTTTCCCTTGCGCCCGGCTAAAACCCCACTGGGCGGGGAAAAAATAAGTGATCCCCGGTCCCAGGGAGGGAAGGCGGTTCCGGTTGCCCCCTTCGGCCGCGATCTTGCCGTTCACGACGACCCGGAATGCCCGCACATCGTCGAAGCCCTCGAGGCTTTTCGACCAGTCGATGAGCCCCATGTCGTCCTTCATTTCCAACGTGTAAAGAAGGTGGAGACGGGCCAGTTCGCCTTCCTCCAGGACGCGGCTTTTGTCCTGACGGTAGGCCGCCCCGAAGCCCAGGACGAAAGCCCCCAGGGAAAGGAGCGGTATCAACCAAAAGGGGGCGGGGAAAAGACGGGGTTTCATAATCTTTACCTTCGCAAGGAAGAATAGGTATAATCGCGACTCGTTATTTTATCGGATTTATTGGGGTTTCAACCGTGAAAACCGCGAAAAACGAATTGAAAAAGTTCCGCGACGCCATCGACCGGATCGACGCCGACTTGGTCCGGCTTTTAAACGAACGGGCCAAGAATGTCCTGAAAATCAAGTCCGTCAAAGCCAAGGACAACCTGCATTTTTACGCGCCGCACCGTGAAAAAGAGGTCTACCGGCGCATCGCCCAATTGAACAAGGGCCCCTTCTCCACGGAGATCCTCAACACCATTTTCTGCGAGATCATGTCGGGTTCCCTCGCCCTGGAGTCCCGCCTTAAAATCGCCTACTTCGGGCAAGCCGGCTCCAACACCCATATCGCCGCACTGCAGAAATTCGGCGGTTCCTCCGCCTACGTTCCCGGCCCCACCTTGAAGGACGTGTTCCTCGAAGTGGAACGGGAAAGGGCGCACTACGGCGTGGTGCCCATCGAAAACTCGACCGAAGGCATGGTGTTCCACACTTTGGACTTGTTCGTGGAATCGGACCTGAAAATTTGTTCCGAGATCCTCATGCCCATTTCCCATACGCTGATGTCCAAGACGGGCGAACTCGCGAAGGTCAAAAAGGTCTACAGCCATCCCCAAGCCCTGGGGCAATGCCGGGTCTGGCTGGAAGCCAACCTGCCCGGCGTCAAGATCATCGAAAGCGCCAGCACGACCCGCGCGGCCCAGACTGCGTCTACGGACGCCGCCGCCGCGGCCATCTCCCCGGACCTGGCCGCGAAACTTTACAAGCTGAAACCCATCGCCCGGCACATCGAGGACATGCAGGACAATTACACCCGCTTTTTGGTCATCGGCCGGACTACCGCGGAAAAAACCGGCAGCGACAAGACCTCCTTGATGGTTTCCATCAAGGATAAGGTGGGGGCCCTTTTCGCCCTGCTTTATCCCTTTGAGAAGCAGGGGCTGAACCTGACCAGCATCGAATCCCGGCCGTCGCGCAAAAAGGCCTGGGATTATTACTTCTTTATCGATTTTTTGGGACACATCAGCGATCCCAAGGCCCAAAAGGCCATCCGCGAAGTCGAAAAGTCCGCCTTGACGGTCAAGGTGTTGGGTTCCTATCCCCGCAGCGAAAACTGAACTTCAGCCCTTTAGTGGATGGCCGCCGGCCGAAAGCAAAGAGCTGTTTTTCCGAGGTTTGACATGGCTTTTGCCGTTCCCATCCGAAAAAACATTTTAGGGCTGAAACCCTATGTGCCCGGCAAACCCATTGAAGAACTGGAAAGGGAACTGGGCGTCTCCAACGCGTCCAAAATCGCCTCGAACGAGAACCCCTTGGGCCCTTCACCCATGGTTTTACGGGCCTTGGAAAGGGCCTTTCCCAGGCTCGCCCGTTATCCCGACGGGGCAGCCCACGACCTCACCCAGGCCCTTTCCCGCTACCTGAAGGTCCCGGGCGACCGGATCCTCCTGGGCAACGGTTCCAACGAATTGATCGTGCTCCTGGGCCAGATGGTCTTGGACCCGGGTGACGAGGTCCTGACCGCGGAAAACAGCTTTTTCGTCTATGCCTTGGCGGCCCAATTGTTCGGAGCCATTCCACGGGCCGTACCCTTGAAGGACCATACCCACGACCTCCAGGCCATGGCCCGGGCCCTGAC
>JAICXI010000020.1 GCA_025980505.1 bacterium
CAGCGCGGGATTGATTCCACCACTGCAGCGATCACCGGGGCGATTTCAGCCAATTCAGTTCACACCGCGCCGCTGGCGCTGGCAAAAGCGGCAACGTCCGCTGCCTTGGCCCAGGGCGCGACGGCGCCGGTTTCAACCCCAACAGCCGGCAGACATGCTTTTCCACCCTTGGGTCGATGTTGGCGAAGGTCCCCACGGCCCCGGAAACCTTGCCTACCGCCATATGTTTCCGCGCCTGTTGGAGGCGTTCGATTTGACGGCCCACTTCGTCGTACCAAAGGGCCATTTTAAGGCCGAAGGTCACGGGTTCAGCATGCACCCCGTGGGTCCGGCCGATCATCATGCTATACCGGTGCGCCTTGGATTGGCCCCTCAAAACCTTCCTCAAGCGCCGGAGTTGGGCCAACAGGAGGTCGGAAGCCGCCGTCAATTGCAGGGCCTGGGCCGTGTCCACCACGTCCGTCGAGGTGAGGCCCAAGTGGATGAAACGCGAGGAAGGGCCGACGTTTTCGGCCACGGAAGTTAAAAAGGAAATCAGGTCGTGGTTGGTTCTGCGCTCGATGGCCTCGATGCGTTTGACGGAGAATTTGGCCTTTTTCCGGATGGCGGCCAGGTCTTTTCGGGGGACACGGCCCAAGCGGGCCCAAGCTTCGCAAGCGGCGATTTCCACCTTGAGCCAGGATTCGTACTTGGCCTGTTCCGACCAAAGGGCGCCCATTGCCGGCAAGGTGTAACGCGGTATCAAAACAACCCCCTCATCAAAAGTCTTAAATCCGGAAGTTCTTGGCCTTGAGTTAAGGCGGCTTCTCCCCCGGCGGGCCGGGTCCCAAACCATAACGGGGGGCTCAAAATTCCAAATTTCGAACGGCGAAACGAATGGCGTGGAAAGGAAATCGGCCGGGGAAAACGGCAACAGTATAGGGGACTTCCCCTGTTCCACCAACAAAAAAACCCATCCCCTGGGGGATGGGCGCGGACCTTCCGGCGGTTTATACCGCGATGACCTCCCGAACTTCCGGGACTTGTTCCTTCACCAACCGTTCCACTCCCTGTCTCAAGGTCATCATGGAACCGGGACAAGTGCTGCAAACACCCCGCAAATGGACCCGGACGGTTCCGTCTTCCGTGACGTTGATGAGTTCAACATCTCCGCCGTCGGCTTGCAACAGGGGGCGGATTTCCCTCAAAACTTCCTCCACTTTTTCCCGCACGGTCCCCTCTTTCGGCCCCATCTTACGGACCGTCCATTCCCAAGTCAACGCACCCGGGAAACCTTCAAAAGGTTGAACCCCAAAGGCACCCCGAAAGACAACCCAAACTTTTTTCGTTGTTTTCCACCCATCGTCTTTCGCCGTTCTTGGCGCCTTCGCGGCTTTGGGGTTCCCTTATTCTTTTCGGAACGATGCACTTGGCGTCAGTTGGCGGTTGATTGGACGTCCATCCCCCTCTCCCTCGAGGGGAGCCCTTCGAGGGCCTCAGGGCAAAAGGGCCGGGGTGAGGGTGATTTCATGGCTTTCACCACACCCTTCGCCCACCCCATCTCCCCAAAAGCTCTCATCGGGAATAACCCCTAGGGTCCCATCCAAACCGCGACGCAAGGGGCGGGGGTTGTTGGAAACTGACGCCAAGTGCATCGTTCCCTTCTTTTATTCGGCATCTTCCGGATCCATCCAGGACCTGTCGTCCCAGGGCCAGTCGGAAAAATGCGGAAAATGGTGCTTAGCCGTCAGGTCCAAGTGCAAAGGCGTCACCGAAATGAAGCCTTGCTGGACTTTGGCCACATCCGAATCCGGGTGTTCCAGGGATGGTTCGCTGGGGCTGTTGAGGACGTATTTAAAGTGGCCCTGTAGTTCCGAGTGGGGCTCCAAGTCGTCCACGTGGCGGAATAAGCCCTGGTGGGTCAGGGCCGTACCGCGGATGGCGGAAGGCTCCAACGGCGGCACGTTGACATTCAAAAACACGCCCGGGGCCAGCCCCTTGTCGCGCACCCAGCCGGCGATTTTCCGGGCGAACCGGGCGCTCGCGTTGAAATTCTTGTAAGTATGGCTGGTCAGGGAGAAGGCCAGGGCGGGGATTCCCAAAAGGACGGCTTCCGCGGCGGCAGCAACCGTGCCGGAGTAAAGGATGAGTGAACCGTAATTGGCCCCCTGGTTGATGCCGGAGATCACCAGGTCCGGTTTCCACGGAAGCAGTCGTAAAACGGCGATGCGCACGCAGTCGGCGGGTGTACTGGCCACCCGGAAGGCGAAAGCCGCCCCGGGCCAGTCCACGGCCCTGGCTTGGAAAGGCGTATTCAGGGAAATGGAATGGCCGGTGGCGCTGGCCTGCTTGTCGGGGGCCGACAAGGCGATCTCCCCCAAGGGCCGGACCGCCTCGAAAAGGGCCTTGAATCCCGGCGCGTCAATGCCGTCATCGTTGGTCAGGAGAATACGCATGGGAAACAGCTTTCAGCGGTTAGCGGTTGTCGGTCAGCCTGGATCCTTCAAGCAAATTGCTGACAGCCGACGGCTAACCGCGGTCGTTAAAAAAGGTCCCCCAGGTTGAAATGGAGAACACCGCTGGACGGGGCGGCCAATTGCGAAAGGTTGGATTCAATGGGCCATCCATAATCCAAACGGATGGCCATCACGGTGCCCGGGATGGTCAGGCGGAGCCCCACGCCGGCCCCATATTGGACATGGGATTCGCTCGTGTTCCAGATACTGCTCCAGGCATCACCCGCGTCGAAGAAGACCACCCCCCGCAAGGGCCCCACCAGGGCATGTTTGAGTTCCGTGTTGGAAACGAACAGGGAGTTTCCCCCGACCAAGGGTCCCACCGTCCGTTCGTTGTAACCGCGGATGGTGTCCGTACCGCCCGCGAAGAATTTTTCGTAAAGCGGAATGTCGGTGTAACCGCGCCCCGGAAACCAATAGCCCTGGGCCACGCCCAGGCGGACGTGCTCGCCGAGGACAAATCCACCCGGCAAGGGGATGAAGTCGCTGCTGTCGCCGATGAATTTGATGAAATTGTTGTCGAAGCCCAGGGGGCCGCCCGCGAACTCGATGGAAAGCTGGTGCTTCCATCCCGTGGTCGGGTCGAAATAATTGTCCCGGCTGTCAAAAACGATCCGGGGCGTAATGCTGCTGGTGGTGGTATTGGAAGGCAGGATAAATTGGGGGGAGGAGGGATTGGTGTAGTACTGGTCCACATTGGTGATTTGGACATTTTCCAAGGTGTAGGTGCCGAAAACACTCCAATAACGGCTGAGCTTCCGTCCCACGCTGATGGAGCCGCCGGCCTGCACCTCGCTGTAAAGCTGGGTGGAGCCGGTGGGGTCCGGAACCGCGCTCAAGAAAACCTGCATCGTATCGAAAACGTTGAGCCCCAAGGAGGTCGGGGTGTTGAAAAGCCACGGCTCGGTGAATCCAAGGCTGAAGCTGGTCATGACCGCGCCGACCTCGACGTTGATGCTCGCGTGCTGGCCTTTTCCGAACAAATTGGCTTCTTCCAGCTTGATGTTGCCCACGAAGCCGTCCACGGAGCTGTAACCGCCGCCGACGCTGATGGATCCGGTCTTGCGTTCTTTGACCCGGAAGATCAGCACTTCCTTGCCCGGCTCGTCGCCCGGCTCCACTTCCGGGTTCACTTCGTCGAAAAAGCCGAGGTTGTAAAGGTTTTGCGCCGAAGCACGTATCTTGGCGGCCTCGAATTTGTCCCCCGCCTTGATTTCCAGTTCCCGGCGGATGACGTAGTCCCTCGTCTTATAGTTGCCGACGATTTTCACGTCCTGGACATAGGCCACCTGGCCCTCGGAAATCTGGAAGCCGATATCGACCTTTTTCAGTTCGTCGTCATAGTTCAGGTTGGGGTTGACGACGGAATAAATATAACCCTTGTCGGCATAGAGCGTCCTGATCTTGCGGGCGCCGTCGTCCAGGTCCTTCTTACGGAGAAGGTCCCCTTTTTTAATGCCGAATTGTTTCGACAGTTCGTCGTCATCGAACAACACATTCCCCTGGAACTTGACGCCCCCCAAGGTGTATTTATCGCCTTCCTTGACGTGGACGGTGATATAGACGCGGTTTTTCCGCGGGTCCAGCTTTTCCGAATGGTCCAAGACCACGGCCTTTAAATAGCCTTCGTTATGGTAAAAGTCCTCGATCTTTTTCATATCGTCTTCCAGCAGGTCCGGTTTGTACTTGTCCCCTTCCTTGTTGTCCTGGGTCTGGCCGGCGATTTTTTTACTGCTGAAAGCCTCGGCACCGACCACGGCGATGCCCCCGATTTTGATCTGGGGGCCCTCGGAAATATGGAGGGTCACGTCCACCGAATTATCTTTGGGGTTGGCTTGGGTTTGGGAAGTCACGAGGACGCCCGAATAGCCCTCCTCCAGATAGGCTTTTTTGATGGTTTGCAAATCATCGTTGAGCTTGGATTGGTCGAAAGCCGATTTAGGGGCGGACTTCATCTCGTCCAGGAATTTCTTGGCGTCCCACTTTTTATTGCCCACAAAGGTGATTTTTTCAATGATGGGCCTCTCTTCGACCTGGAAAGTCAGGGCCACCTGGCCGGGTTTCTCCCCCGGTTCGGCGTCCACCTTCACGTCCTTAAAGTTGCCCATGGAAAAAAGGTTGTGGATGTCATCACGGACCTTTTGGAGGGAGAACAAGTCCCCTTCCTTTTCCTCGATATGCCCGTAAATGATGAGATTGGAGACATTCTTGTTTCCTTCCACCTTGATGGCGGAGATCTTGGGGGCGGGGCCGTCGGTTTGGGCGAAAAGAGGAATGGCGGAAGCGCCCCAAAGCAACCCCAGGGCGAGGCACCCGAACTTCACTTGAAATTTCATGGGAAATCGCAAAAACAAACCGTTCCTCCCGCGTTGTCTAAGGATAAGCCTTAACAGGATATGTCAGGGATCGACTTAACAGGGTCACAAAGACGCGCATTCTAGCATGGCCACGTCAAAATCAGCAACGACATACGGCGTTTATTTGGACGCGCGGATGGGAAGGGCGGGCCGCACGGCGGGGGGACAAATCCGGCTGTCAACCGGCGGAAGGCGGCAGGTCGCGGGTTTCGATTTTTTCGTTCTGGTTGAGGTCCTTGGCGGAAATTTGGAGCTTATAGCCGGCTTCCGGGTCAAGCCCTTCGATGTCGATTTCATGGTCGTAAGCGTGCTGTTGCTTCTCCACAACGTCCCGAACAACCGTTCCCTCCGCGTTCAGGACCCGCACCTCACACTTGGTGACCTTGTCGGTCTCCCAAACCAAGTGGAACTTTCCCGGACCGATGGAATCGAAGTCCAATCGGATGAATTTCGGCTTGTCCTTGTCGCCGGCCTTGGGCCCCATGAGGTCGGGAAGGGATTCGGAAAACTGCGCGGTCAACCTTGTTTCCGCCTGGCCCACGTCGTTTTGTCCGGTGATGGCGTTGAGGGAAAGGTTTTTATTCAGGTCATATTGCAGCCCCACCTGGTTTTGCACACCCAGGTTTTCCGTGGAAAGATCCTTGGTGAGCCCCAGGTTGTACAAAACCGACAGCCTTTGATCCAGGGGTTTCCGGAGCTTGAGCTGGACCACCGGAATGGAGCCGGCCGCCAGCGAATTCCCCAATGCATCCGGCCCGATTTGCGAGACCCCCGCGGTCGGGACGGCATTGGGCCCCGTACCCCCGATATTGGTCTTCACGTCGACTTCCGTGCCTAAAACCCGCTGGGCCCAGGGCCGGGCATAGCTGGTCAACGAACTCGACGCGATCCGATCGATAAAATCCAGCGCCGTCTGGCTGACAACCTGGCCCACCCTTTGTTGGTAAGCGCTCCTCAGCTCATCGGTCGTATAAGTGGCGTTTCCGGTGGTCATACCCGTCATATCCGTCCCGAACATGATGTAGGACAGGAGGATTTTTTGGGAGGCATCGCCGTAATTGGGCGGGGCGAAGGGCGGGGTGGAATCCAGTTTGAAATTGATGTTTCCAAAGGGCCCGTTGAAATCGACCCGCACGTCCACGTCGGCCGGCCGGACCCCGCCGGCCGTGATCACGTTGGCCCCGTAAAAGCGGTCGGTGGCGTACCCTTGCATATTGGGAAGCTTGCCCTTGGGGATGTAAAGGGAGGCTTCCTGGAGTTGGAACTCGTGGCCCAGGTAACGCAACCACCCATGCTTGGAACCCGCGTCGCCCTCGCACTTGATCCCGCCCTTTTCCGTTCCCCGGTCGGCGTCCTTTCCCGTGATTTTGATGTGGTCCCCCGGGTCGATCTGCAGTTCCAGGTACTGGGAGGCGAAATCATTGGAGTACCAGGTATTCTTGCCGGAGAGGAGGGTCAGTTCGAAATAAACCCCCGCCAACTCGCGGTACTCGATCTTTTGCCCGCGGTCGTCCGACGCTTCCTTCGGCGGGAAGGTGTAGTGGCCGCTGTCCAGCTTGGCCGTGCCCTTGACGTGCGGTTCCTCCAGGGGGCCCTGGATGATCAGGGGATCGTCCGGCGTGGCGCCGTAAAAGTAAATCTCCCCCCATTCGCCCTTGTCCATAATGGTGGGAATGCTCAGCCAAAGGCCGTGGTCCCCGACCGTTTTCACCCGGAAGTCCAGGTATTGGGGGATGAAATCGGATAGGACCATCTTGGTTTCTTCCAAGGGCGGCGAGGAGACGAAAACCCGACCCTGCCCGATTCGGCCGTTCAAGTCCTGCACCACCAGTTTGTTGTCGCGGACCTTGATGTGGCCGCTGATGTCGTCGATGGATTGGGCCACCAGCGACGGCACCATCTGGCACTTTTGCAGGTCCAAGTCCAGGGTCAACACCGGATCATCCAGCGTGCCGGTGACGTGGGCTGAAAAATCCATATTGCCGGACGCCTTTCTAGCCAATCCCGCCAGGAGGATGATCCCAAAATCGCCCTTATCCATGTTGGCCCGGACGTCCATTTCCCGGTCATGGACCTTGAGCCATCCGGTGCGGGTCAAGGCGAAGGGCATCTTGCCGTGGGCCGTGAAGGTAAAAAGCCCCTGCCGGCTCAGGGTCAGCGGTGAATCCTCGTCCCCCAAGTACAGGGTATTGTTCTTGGATTTGAGTTCCCCATCCAAAAGGTCGAACTTCAAGTCCCCGACCTTTCCGCCCGTCACTGAAATCGAAGTGGTGAAAAGCGGGTCCTCCAGTGTGCCGTCAAACACCAGATGGTAGCTGCCCGTGCCGCTCAAGGGGAAGTCCGGCAGGATCCACTTCCCGATATCCTCGATCGGCACGTTTTTGGCGTCCGAAACCAGGTGACAGGGCCCGGCCAAGTCCAAGTTCCCATCCACGGCAAAGGAACCCGTGGTGTGTTCCAAATGCAGGTTGTCGAAAACGATCTTTTGATCCTGGGACAGGTCCACCCGGCCCACCAATTGGGCCTTGCCGTTGTCCATGGGTTTGAACTCCAGGACCTTGTGGTGGACGGCCAAAGCCACGTTGAAGGAGGTTTGGCCCTTCCCATCCCGCCCCGTTTCGATGACGGAAAGAAGCCCGCCAAAGGTCGGTCGGTCCTCTTTATCTTCCAAGGCCAGCTTTCCCGACAGGTGGATTTGACTGGTGAAATTAAAAATGGCGATGGGCAGGTTTTGGGTGGAGCCGAACAAATCCATCACCACGACCGAGGGGTCCTGGGGGTCCAAGTACAAGCTGCCCTTGTCCACCTGGATTTGGCCCTTCAGCAGGGTCACTTTGTTATTCTGGCCGAGAAGAATCTTCCCACCCGATTCCGAGAAATGCAATTCGGCCGCGGGGACGATGTTGTTGTCGTACCTCAAGTTTTCCCCCGTGACGGAAAACCCGATGGCCGGGTCATAAAGCCTGCCGGCCACCGAAAGGTTCCCGTCCACGTTGCCGCCCACCTTGTGTTGTTCGGTATTAACCCCGATCAGCGAGAGGATGTTGGAAAGCCTTTCCTTTTGGAATGGCCCGTTGATCTTGACCTGGCTGTCCGAGTCCCAAAAAGCGCGGGGGGATTGCAGTCTCCCCGCCAGGGCATACTGGGCTTGGTCCCGGTTCAGCGAAAGCTTCAGGGAAATCCTGGGTTTGGTCCCATTTAAGGCCAGTTCCATCCGGTCGAAATCGTAATTTTGGATCTTGCCGTTGGTGACGACGAAGGAACCCCTCATGGGCAGTTGATCGAACCCTCCCGGGTCCAGTTTCAATTCGCCGGAGATCTCGCCGGCCACCTTCAGGGAAGGCGGAAGGAATTGGGTCAAATCGGGTTCGTCCGAAAGCAAGGCGGGATCCACCTTCAAAAGCGCCTGGATCCGGGGGGCCGCTCCCGTGAAATCCAGGACCGCCGTACCGCCGATATGGGCCCCCAACTTCACCTTCCCCTTCAGGACCGAGTCCGCGAAAGAGGCCGTGGTTGAAAAATCCGTGAATTTATAGGAATTTTTCTTCACATCCTTAAGCGCAAAAAGCGGGGAGGAAAAAGTGCCGTCCCAGCTTTTCCACCAGGGATCGCCAGTCCGGGCCTCCCATTGGAAATTACCGGAAAGGAACGGCCCCTTGCCCAACTGGAAATCGTCGGCTGAAAAGTGAAGCGCCATCAGGCCGGGTTGGGAGCGGGTGTCCCAGGTCCCCACCGCGGAAAGGAATTTCTTCCCTTGGAAGAATTTTAGCTTCTTGACCTGCAGCTTGCCCTGGTCCATGGCCAGAAGGGCGTCGGCCCGGTCCGCGTACCAGTCCCCCACCTTCAGGGATTGGAGGGTCCCGTTCCCTTCCACGATGGGGTTTTTCCGCAAGCCGGTAAAATGCAGGTGTCCCGTCATCATGCCCTCGAAAGGTTGGGGGGGGTTGTTCCAGTCCAGCACTTCCGCCACGATCCTCAGGGGAATGCCTTGGGCGTCCATTTTCAAGTCCCAGGGTTTTTCGGAGGACAGTCCCAGCTTGCCTTCCGCGGAAAGGATCCCGCCAACCGTCAGTTTTTCAAATGTCAACTCGGCGGGTTTCCACGCCAGGGAAACATCCATGGGAAGGGGCCCCAAATCGCCCAGGCGGATCTCGGGGGAAAAGAGGTGGAAGGAAGCCGTGGGTTCCTTGGGCGTACCTCCGACTTGGGCGTCCAGCCGGACCCGGCCCACGATATCCGGGAACTGGTCGCTTAAAAAAGGAAGGTCCTGGAGCGAGATGTCCTTTCCATGGACCTGGATGTCAATCGGCTGGTCGCCGGACTTGGGCCAGGTTCCCTTTCCCTGGAAACGCCCCGTTTTTTTTCCCGTCACCAGGGACAACCGCTGCATTTCCCAGGCGTCCGTCTTGTTCCAGAAGACGGCTTCCAAACGGGACCGGTCGTTGATGACGGCCGAGATCTCCAGTTTTTGGTCCTTCATTTGCGCCGTATTGCGGATCGAATAATGGAACGGCGTCCCCCGCAACAAGCGGATCAATTCCACTTGGCTCGTCGCCGAGAGGGTGGGGCGGTTCAAGGTCCCCCCCAAGTGCACCTCCACGTCCCCCCCGCCTTCCATGTGCGGCAATCCCAAGGCGGCGGCCACCTGCTTGGCCTTGATGTTCTTCAGGAACGCGGTCAGGGAAATGGGCGCGTCCGCGTCCCCCATGGCCATGGAACCGTTGGCGGAAAAATTCCCGTCGTAAAGCTGCCCCTGCGCATCGTAAAGGCGGAAGGTCTTTTTCTCGTACCCCGCCTTGACCGAAAGCGAGTCCATCTGCCAGGGCCCCACGAAAGAAGGCCCCAACTCCGCGTGTCCCTCCACGACCGGGTCCGAAATAGGGCCCGCCACCGCCAGGATGGCCGTGCCCTTTCCGTCCGCCTTGATGTCCTTGATCTTCAACACGCTGTTGAAAACGCCCGACAACAGCAGTTGGTCCGTGGAAGTCCTGACCGAAATGGGCCGGCCGTCGAACGGCAGGGAGCCCGAGGCCCGCCACGGCGTCCCGCCCACGGAAAAATGGATTTCATTGGAGACGTTCAAACCCGTGGGGCGGATTTGGGCCCGGCCCGAGATCTGGGAAAAAGCGATGGCGACGGGCGCGGGGGAACGCATCGCAGCCTGGTCCAGGTCGGCTTGGGCGTCAAACCACAGGGGCCGGCCCGGCTGGAAGACGATAGGCGCCTCGGCGGTCACCGTACCTCCGGTGAGTTCCCATCCCGTCAAGCCCTTTAAAACCGAACCGGCCGATGCGAGGGGCCAGTGTTCCAGCAACGCCTTGCCCGAAACCTTGAAGTTGTCCTGGTGCAGGCTGCCCACGAACCGGATGGTTCCCTGGCTGTCGGCTTCCGGCGAATGCGCCGACAGGGTCACGCTCCAGGCGTTGCCGTTCTCGTTGAAGGCCCGGAAGTTCAGGCGGTTCAGGACTTCCGTTGGCACCCGGTCCCCCTGGATGGCGAAAGAGCCGTCCTGGATGGACAATTCGGGCACGGGGATGAAGGGAATGGGGACGGTCACGGAAGACGGGCCGGAAGCGGACAAGGGCAGGGGTCCGGCGGCCGCCGGCGCGGGCCCCGGATGCCGGGCCAATAGGATTTGCGGACGGATAAAGGAAATACGTTCCAGGCACTGGGGAAGGGGTTTCCGGTGGAAAAGAAGGTCGAAGAGCTTCACGTTGACCGAAATACGCTCGACGGTCAACCGGCTTTCCCAGGGATACCCCGGAACCGTGAGGGAAACGTCGTTCAGCAGCACGTCCCCCAGCAGGCCCGCCCGTACCGACCGGATGG
>JAICXI010000232.1 GCA_025980505.1 bacterium
CATGCCCCAGGTGGGCGCGTACTGGTCTACAAGCAGCCGCGCCGCCACGACGGCGGTGTTCTCGCCATCCTTGACGGGGTACAGCATGACGTGCTTGGTCAGGGCGCACCTAAAGACGTGAACATAAGCGTAACCGTCGGCGCTAACAGGCAAGGGGCCAAAGATGTCAGTGTCAACAGTGTGGAAAGGAGAGGGCGGTCACCGACATCATGAAGGCTAGGGCCGTTCCGAGGGCGGCCCCCTTGGAAAGGAGGGCTTGAACCACGGGGATCATGCCGGCCGCGTTGGAATACATGGGGACCCCCATCAACACCGCCGAGGGGACCGACCACCAGGCCGACCCGCCCATGAGGGCGGCCATGGAGTTCTCGGGGACGTAACCGTGGATGCCGGCACCCACCAGGGTGCCCGCCAGGACGTAGGGCCATACCTTGCCGACGATGTCCCGGACAGCCTCCCTTCCCGCCTGGATTCGTTCGGGCCAAGTAAGGCGTTTTTCTTCAACGCCTTCAACGGCAAGGGCCTTGTAAACCCAGGGCTCCACATGGCCTTCCATGCGAAGAAGGCCGATGACGACGCCGGAGACCATGGCGACCGCCAAGCCGGTCGCCATATAGACCGCCGCCACCTTCCAACCCAACATGCCGAAGAGCATCACCAGGGCCACCTCGTTCACCATGGGGGCGGAAATCAGGAAAGAAAACGTGATTCCCAGCGGGACCCCCGCGGTCACGAAGCCGATGAAGAGGGGGACCGCGGAACAGGAGCAGAAGGGGGTGACCACGCCCAAGAGGGCCGCAAGAACGTGGCCCGCGCCTTGCCTTTTCCCGGCGAGTAGCTGTCGGACCCGGTCGGGCGAGAAGAAGGACCGGAGGATGCCCATGGCGAAAACGATCAGGACGAGGAGCATCAGGACCTTGGGGGATTCGTAAGCGAAGAATTCGACCGCTCCGGAAAGGTGGGTGCCGGGTTGAAGGCCCAACCAACCGTAGGTCGCGAGGCGGGAGAAGGAGGGGAGGCCGAGGTAAAGCGGAATCCAGAGGGCCAAGCCTAAAACCGGGGCCACCCCGACGGATGAGGCTACCACAGGGATTGAGGAACCGGAGGAAGGGGCGGTTTTCATGGCCGGGGTTTCCTTGAGGAGGCACAGCAGGAGGCGGAAGCCCTTTCCACTTCATCCAGGCAATCGAAGAATTTCATGACACATGGAATCCGGAGGCTGTAAAAAACCTTCAGGCCTTCTTTCCGGTCGGAGACGACACCCGCTTCCTTGAGCAGGGAGAGGTGCTTGGAAACGGTGGATATGTCGGCATGGACCATGTCGCGCAACTCGCACACGCATCTCTCGCCCCGGCTGAGTTCCTCCAGCAAAAACAAGCGGGTGGGATGGCCCAAGGCCTTGAAGACCTTGGAGCGGGACCGGTGTTCGCCGCGTATTTGGGATGGCATGGAATCCTCCTCGAACTATTTGGCAGTTTAGCCAAATAGTTGAAAAGGGTTTATGAGGTGCGTCACCCAACGAACTTGCGTGAAATTTCGGGAATAAACATTGGGATAAAGGGCAGTTCGATTCAGTCCTATTTAAAAACTTTTCGAGAAAAAATGGGCTCTTTTACCGGCTGGGACCGTCTATACGGTATTGGCCTGTATTGAAAAAGCGGACCGAAGAAGAGGATGGTTCTATCCTTGATTTCGGGGAAACCGTGGATGACTTCAAAAGAAGACAAAACCTGGATCGCCGGATTTTTACATTTGAAAACTGGGAAGCCTTTCATGAACTTAAAAGTAAATAAAATCCTGAGCTTTGGGCTAGTCCTCCTGCTGGTTTCTGCCTTGACCTCAAGGGCTTTTGAAGCCTGCCACTCTCTTTCCTTCTGTTCGAGCCACTGGTCCTGCACCTTGAAGGTTCCCTTGGCCTTGCCATCCCATCCACAAGTCTGCGGTTCCTTGAGGGATTTTGGCGGATATCATCCGAAGACGGAGCCCCATTGGAACAGCCGTCTTGCCGGGATGAGGAGGTATTCCTTTCCGGTTGCCGCGAGTTCCAACCGCATATCCGTCGTGACGTCGTGGTTTTCGCCGGCTTTTAAATTTATAGTTCTGAGGATTTGATCCCCGCCTTCCTTCCGAGAACCGCATTTTTCCGAACACAACCATTTTAAAATCAATTCATTTTCATTAGGCCTTCACACAAGGAGTTAACTGCATGAGCCTAAAAATTTTCCTTTTTAAAAAAACAGATTTGCCTCCCTGGACCTGGATCGACCTGCTCAAGCTTGCCCGGCAATTCGAATGCAAAATCAGCTTTCAGAAAGGGAAACTGATGGTCGACGCAAAAAAGCTGTTGGGAGTTATCTCTTTATCCCGCGCGAGCGGGAAAAGGATCGAAATTAACATCGAAGGGAAGGATGAAAAGGAGGCCTTGAACGCATTGAAAAACTACACGAAAAAAATCCGGACATAGGGAAGAACCGATTCTAAAACGGTGAGAGAACCCTTGGATCCAAAGGGCTTTAAGCTGACCCGCTTTTTTCAATGGATGGGAGATGAGGCTTATTATTATGAATTTTTTAAGGGAACATCCTGAAATCCAAAACAAGGGCCTGGAGTCCACCGAGGCCAAACGCCGTCTAGAAGTTTACGGCCCCAATCGTCTCAATGGCGGGAAAAGGGCCGCGAGACTACGGGAAATCTTGAGGACCTTGGCCGATCCTATGGCGGTTATGCTGTTTCTCGCATCGGGGCTTTACTTCGTTATGGGGGACCGGCAAAACGGCTTTGTCCTTTTGGCCGCAGTCCTTCCGGTGCTCTTAGTGGATGTGGTCCTTGAGTTTCGTTCACACCAGGCCTTAAAAAATATTTCCCAAGCCTTTGCACCCAAAGCAAGGGTCCTAAGGGATGGGGCTGAAGTGGATATTCCGACCGAGGAGTTGGTTCCTGGTGATCTGTTGGTGCTTCAAGAAGGCGATAAAACACATGCGGATGGCGTTTTGCGGCAGAGTTCCAACTTTTCAGTCGACGAATCTGCGCTAACAGGCGAATCGGAACCCGTGGCTAAACAACACTGTTCCATTTCGACAAAACCTTCGGAAGAATCCCTCTTCTTTGCCGGTTCTACCGTCCTTTCGGGCCAAGCCTATGGTGAAATTTTAGCCACTGGCCCCAAAACCCGCTTTGGCCAAATCGCCGAATTAGTCCGGGAAGAGGGCGGTGAATCCACACCCCTTCAGAAAAAAACGGGCCTCATCGTCAAACGGATGGCCTTGATCGCCATTGTCGTGATCCTTTTGGTTTTTCTTTTCACCCTTCTGCGTGGTTCGTCCATACCTTCATCTTTTCTCTCTTCCATAAGTCTGGGCATTTCGATTGTCCCAGAGGAATTCCCGCTGGTATTGACCATATTCCTCAGCTTAGGAGCTTGGCGCCTGTCCCGGCGAGGTGTACTCATCAAACACCTAGTTAGCGTCGAAACCCTCGGCTCTACCACCGTCATTTGTGTCGACAAAACGGGAACCTTAACCCAGGGAAAATTCGTCCTGGATTCCCACCATCCCCTTTTTTCCAACTCGACCGAGGAAGAGGTTTTGGAAGCTTCCGTGCTGGCTTGCGAATTGTCCCCGGCCGATCCTATGGAAAAATCGATCTTGTCCCATGCCCTGGAACACGGGGTGTCCATCACGGCCGTACAGGATTCATGGGAGTTGGTTTGCGATTTTGATTTTGATCCGCTTGGCAAGCATATGTCCCACGTTTGGATGAAAAGAGACGACAGCACCTTTCGCATCGTGGCAAAGGGCGCCTTGGAGGGAATTTTGGAACATTGTGATATCTCCTCCGATGAAAGAAAAAGAGCTGAAATCGAGAATGCGCGGCTTGCCTTGAAAGGGTTCCGGGTTTTGGCGGTCGCCGGTCGTTTTTCCCAGTTCTGTTCCGGTAAAAGGGAGGAGGATGAAACAGGCCTCAAGCTTTATGGGTTAGTGGCCTTCAATGATCCTTTGCGGCCCGAAGTGCCGGGGGCCGTGGCTCTTTGCCAGCAGGCTGGAATACGTATCAAGATCATTACGGGTGATCACCTCTTGACTGCCCAGGCTGTGGCTGATGCAGCGGGTATTACCCACCGCCCCGAGGATTTGGTGAACGGCCCCGACCTTAAAAAATTGGATCCCGAACATTTTGAGA
>JAICXI010000479.1 GCA_025980505.1 bacterium
ACTGTCCCACCCGGACCGGTTTGTCGATCAGGAGGTAAAGCCCGGAAAAAAGGTTGGCCAGGGTGCTTTGGAGGGCCAAAGCCACGGCCAGCGAGCCAACCCCCAAGGAGGCCAGGAGCGGCGTGATGGATACGCCCAAGCTCTCCAAAACGACCATTGCACCCAGGGACCAGACCGCAACGCGCAGGATGGCGGACAGCATGAAGTGGGAGTTCCTCAGGTCACCATGGCGTTTTTCCATGTCCTGCAACAGGCCTTGCAGCATCCGGTCCACCACGTAGACCCCCGCGCAAAGGAGGAGGACCCGGAGCACCCTTTCCACACCCTGGAGCTGCACCCCCGACAAGGGCGCGAATTCCACGGCCACGTTGATCCCGCCGACCAGCACCAGCAGGTACAAGGGAAGGGGGAGGGATTTCAACAGCATATTCTCGAAATGGAAGGAAGTGCGGGACGCCCACCGTCCCAGGCGGTTCAGGAGGAACCGCGCCAGAAAAGCCCCCGTAAAAACGCAAGCCACCAGGGCCGCCAAGGCCAAAGTCCAATCGCCCACAACCGTCACGTCATGATGGAAAAGTTTATCCATGATATTCCACCCGCATCCTTTTTTTGATTCAACGGCCGCACCGGCTTCCCCAAACCTTCCCGGAGGTTTTACAGGGGGACATTTTACGCCCCTTCCATTCCGCGGGCTTTGGGTAATTTCTTCCCGGCCACCCTCTTTTTACACCGGTCCCCCCCGCTTCCGGATTCAAAAGGCCCCCTTTTAATGCCGTCACGGGCCTTTTTGCCTGGCATCCCCCTTGCTTTAACTCCCACTGATGAACATCCCCTTCGTTTCAAAGGAAGAGGCCCCGATGAAATTCAATTATTCCCTTGTCCGCTTTTCGATCCTGCTGGTGGTTTCGGGCTTCCTCCTCCAGGCCTGCGGCAAGATGTCCAGTCCCACCGGCCCCACGGCTTTCACGGGGGCCTACAACCCCACGCCCACTCCAATCATCTCAACGGGAGTCAATGAAATCCGCTGGTTCAGCGCGAGCCTTTCCCGGGTCAACCAGTTCGGCTCCGTTTCCAGTTCCGTGGACGTTTATTTTTCCGTCGGCGGCCAGGCCGAAACCACCGACCCGGTGACGTTGGCTTCCGGCGGGAATTCCCTCTCCATCCCCTACAATGAAACCGTGACCTTGGGCGGCGGCGTTTACGCCCTCTACCGTCTGGCGGAGAACTCCCTCCAATACCAACCGGGGGCAACCTATACCCTGAGCACCGTCACCTCGGCGGGCACGGCTTGGGCACAGGTCGCCGCGCCGGGCGGCATCACGGACGCCTCCAACGGCATCACCTCCAGCTGGCAGTCGGAAGGCACCAACGACCGCGTGTACGTTGAGACCGCCGATTACGCCGGGATTTACGATTCCCTGGAGACCCAGGCGGACGTGGACTCGGTGTTCCGGATCCCCACCACCGCTTATTCTTCCAGCGGGTCTTATATCCTCCGTACCACTTGCAAGTCCGTCGTCAACGCCGTGAACAACGCCATGCCGGGCTCCTCCCTGTCGGCCAGCGACGAATTGTGGGAGTCCGTCAGCCGCTGACCCGCCCTTCTTTCAATCCGCCTCCCGCCGGGCCGTCCATTCCTCCCGCAGGGCCTCCAGCGCCGGACCGGCTTTGGACCTGAGGGACAAGGTGACGCGGGGGGAAAGGGCCGTTGCTTCCGGGTTAATCTCCAGGACCGGTTTGCCGCGCCTCAAGGGCTCCTCGGGAAGGGCCGCGGCGGGATAAACCAGGGCCGAGGTCCCCACCA
>JAICXI010000152.1 GCA_025980505.1 bacterium
AAACCTCCTTCAAAGTCGATCCGGGACTGCCGTCTTCCCGCTCCGCTTCCTTTTTCAACCGATCCTCCTGTTCGGGGGTCAATGGGACGTTGTAATAGCGGGTCAGCATTTCCAACGCCACCTCACCGCAAAGGTTGGGGGCGGTTTGGCGCACCACGGGAAGATCCAGGAGGACGGCTTGGTCGGAAAGCGTCTTCATTCCGGAGGTGGTTGCGCAGCCCGGCGAAAGTAAGGAGAGGGCCAGGAGAAGGGCGGCGCAGGCACGCTTCGGGCGAAGAGAAATGAGGGAGGCCATGGTTTCCGCTTTCGTCCGGCAAGATCGATTTGAGAGGAGCGATAAGTGTAACGCGGCGGGATGTTAAAAAACAGGAGGGGATGAATTTTGCGAAGGGATCCATTATCAAAATGATAGCGGCGGGATTAAAAAGTCCGGCCCTTGCATATTTTTACAACGCGGTCCACACTCGACCAAGTACAGGTGGAAACGCAGGTCGGAAGCGCGGAGGAAAAAAGCCCCGCTTTTAGAGAAGAGGATGGGATGAGAAAAATTGTGATTTTGGTGTCGGGGCTTTGTTTGGCCTTGGTCGGTTTTTCGGAAAGGGTGATGGCGGGACCCCTGCCGGTATCGGCGCAGGAAGGCCTCCAACTGGGCGCCTTGGCCCATGGGGAAGCCCTTTTGGCGCAGAAGGCCGGCGGGTCTTTTCCGAACGCGCCGAGGGCTTTGGAAGCAACGGAAGAATCCTCCTTGAGGACCATGGAGGCCGGATCGCCCGACTTGACGAGGTTGAAGGCGGGGGACGGAGCGGGGACGGTGCTGGTTTGGGCCGTGGTGATCGTCATTTGCGTCATCCTTTTACGGGCCATCGGCGTTTAAAAAAGGGCGCGGGAGGGGGGGCGCGTCCTTCGGGCGAAAATATCCATGAAGCCGCACGATGAAAAATTCCACGTTCCCTTGAATCCCTTCATTGCCGTTTCCGGCCGCTTTTTTCCCCCCAAAGGAAAGGCCTGCCCGGCCGCCTTGAGTTTAAGCAAAGCCCGTGTGTTCCAGCACATGGGCTTTGCTGTTTTTAAAGGGGAAAGGACAGCGCCCCGAAGCAAGGCGGGCCCGCTATTCGCTTGAGGGCTTTTTCACATTTGTTCCACCGGGAGGAAAAGCGTGAAGCATTCCATGCTGTTGGACCGGGCCCAATGGGTCGTCATTTTCTTTTTCATCTGTTTCGCGTGGGTCACGTACCAGACCTTTCTTTTAGCCGGTCCTTTCCTGCCCGGCGTTTTGGGCGCGGTAATGCTGGGGATCGTTTTTTCGCCCCTGTACCAGCGGGTCCTTAAGCGGGTTCGAAAGCCGGACACCGCGGCGGTCCTCCTGACGGCCGGGATTTTTCTCTTGACCGTACTTCCGATGGTTTGGATCCTATGGCTGGCCTGGACGGAGGCGGAAAAACTCCGGCCCACGCTGGAAGGCTTCATCGAAAACTACCGGACTCCTTCCTATATCCAGGGCCTCTTGAGCCCGCTGATCGTTTTTTTTGAGGGGTTCCACGTCGAGTTAAAACCCTTCTTTTTGGACAACGCGGCCAAGATCAGCTCCCGGCTGACTTCGGGGGGGAGCCGGTTGGCCGGGCACTTGCTCATTACGGTCTTTAACGGCATCGTGTTGATGATGACGCTTTTTTTCGTTTTCCGGGACGGGAAAAAAGGAGCCGAAATAATCCTTTCGGCCATCCCGATGGGCGAACCCAACAAACAGGCCTTGTTGAAGGGCGTTTACGGAACCTTCCGGGCGGTGGTGGCCGGGGTTTTCGTGACCGCCGTGACCATCGGTCTGGCGGACATGGCGGTTTTTTTCGTGGCGGGGGTGCCCTTGCCGGTTTTTTTCGGTTTGGTCATCGCTTTTTTTTCCCTGTTCGGCGCCTCGGTGCTGGTCACCATCCCGGCGGCCTTTTGGGTGATGAACCACGACACGGGAATGGGGATTTTCCTCCTCGTGTGGGGCATTGTGGTTTCGGTGGTTTCGGACAATGTCTTGAAACCGGTTTTGATCGGGTCCCGGGCCCGCATGCCCTTTCTTATAATGTTTTTCAGCATCCTGGGGGGGATGAAGTTGTACGGGATCATGGGTCTGTTCCTGGGCCCGATGGTGGTCACCGTCTTTTTGATCTTTTGGGATATTTACCGCAGGGACTATAAGGCTCGAACGGCGGACTGAAAACCGCCCCGTTCCGCGGATTAAAAAAAAGGGTTGGCCCTTTACGGAGGATGACCGGAGTGGCCCATTGGTTGCATTCCTTACTCGCCCATTACGGTTATTGGGCCGTCTTTTCGGTGGTGTTTTTAAACAACCTCTGTTTCCCGGTCCCGGGCGATACCTTGCTTTTGGGGGGCGGTTTTCTCGCGCAAAAAGGGGTTCTTTCCTTGTGGGCCGTGATCGCCACCGGAACAACCGCCGGCTTCCTGGGGTCCAACGGCGGTTATTGGCTTGGCTTAAGGTACGGGCGCAGCCTTTTGAAAAAAATCAGCTGGCTCCGGGTCCGGCCCGAAAAGTTCAGGCAATGGGAGCGTTTTTTTGGAAAATACGGGCCCAAAGTCGTCTTCTTCGCGCGGTTTGTGGCCCTCCTTCATCCCGTCATCGGCCTTTTGGCGGGCATGTGGAAAACGCCATGGCGCCCCTTCCTTTTTTACAACCTGGCCGGGGTTTTCGGCTACGTCACCCTGTACACCCTCGTGGGATATTTTTTCGGGCAAAAATGGGAAATCTTTAAAAGCTGGCTGGGCCCCATCGCCCTTTACGCGGTTCTGATTTTTGCCGCCCTGCTGACGCTGGGAGTGTTCCTGCGGCATGCCGTTCACGCTTTCAGCGCGGGGGGGTCCTCCTCCCCATGAGCTTCCCAAGCGGCCGGCGACGGGTCCCTGGAATTTTAAGGGCCGGATGAAAAAAGGGGCCCTGGGCCCCTTTTAAGGGAAAAGACGCCTTCCGCCGTTTTAACGCCATCCCTTTTCATCCATCAAGGGCGATCGTCGTGACGACCGTCGTCCCCGATGTGGATGCGGAGCCCGCC
Organism: bacterium; assembly: GCA_025980505.1. Taxonomy (GTDB): domain Bacteria; phylum Oederibacteriota; class Muellerivitia; order Muellerivitales; family Muellerivitaceae; genus JAICXI01. The sequence goes on from JAICXI010000152.1 coordinate 3,057, forward strand.
ATTAACCGGGTGGTTATAATGACGGCGGTGATGATGTTTCGCCGGACGGACAATGATCCTGGCCCGAATAGCGTGGTGGCGAGGGCGGCCCGCGCGGGCCGTTGATGTCTTCCGGGCGGATGTGGCGGACCGGGCCGAACCGCCGCCGCGTTTTCCGCCGTCGCTTTTATCGTGACGGGGATCCTCCGCGGCACAAAGAGCCGTGCCAAGGAAGTAAGCCGCCACCCGGAATAAAATTCTCGTTCGTTTCATGCCGCCCCTTTTAAGTCCCTCCCGGAATATTGAATTGAGGGGTTGGAGCAAGAGGCGGGCCCGTGGTAACGCTCCTAATCCCGATGAGTGCCTTTTTTTTGGCGATCAAAGGGATAGGCAAGACCTCGTTTCGATAGGGAAGGCCCGCCGGGGGATTTCAAGAATGGCTGGGAATCGACCCCGCGGTAGGGGGGAGCCTATCAATTTGAGAGGTTTCCGGCGGCGCAAGCAACTAATAAAAAGCAATTTGCCTTTTCCCGAGCAAGAAAGCGTACAATCGTATTGATCAATGGCCGACTTGCTGACTGATTTTCCAGGCCGATTTGCTCTTGATCCCTGGCCCCGGCGAATGTCCTTAGGGAATTCGAACCAACCACCTCACCAAAATTTCTTTGGTTCAACCAACTCGGCCCTTCCAAACACTATCATTTTAGTTACTTGAAGATTGACGTCTTTAAGGAGGCGCCCATGCGCGTTGAGGATCTGGATTTAAAGGAACTATTGGAATTGGACCCCGGCGGGGGAATGGTCCATTTCGCCGGTGAGAGGGCCTTGATCATGGATGCGGTGGCCCAGGGATTATTGCGTAAAGAGCTCATCGATACCTTCGGGGAAAGGACGGCCCGGGGCATCCTCAGCCGTTACGGCTATATCCATGGCAGGCGCCTGGCGGTGGCCATGAAATCCAAATTCAAATGGGACAGCGATGATGATTGGCGAAGGGCCGGGACCCGGATATTGGCCCTGCAGGGCCTTTTCATGCTGGACCCCAACAGCATCGACGCATTCGGGCACGAAGGGGGGACTTGGCGCGTTTCCTACGAGGCCGAACAGCATCTCCTGCTGAAGGGCCGGTCGGACAAGCCCGTTTGCTGGAACCTTTGCGGGCTCATCAGCGGTTACCTGAGTTTCGTCACGGGCGAGGAAATGTACGCGCTGGAGGACAAGTGCATCGGAAAGGGCGATACGGCCTGCCATGTGATGATCAAGTCGGAAGCGGAATGGGGGGCCGAGGCCGGCGGCGAACTGGCGGTCTTCAAGCGGGTGGGGATCGACAATGCCTTGCGGGAAGTCACCACCACGCTGAAACGCACGGAAACCGAATTGCGCGAGAAGACCCGCAAGCTGGCGGTCCTGGCCAATATCGAGGAGGACCCGGCGGAACTGATGGCGCGAAGCCCCGAAATGCGAAAACTCATGGAATTGGCCAAGACCATCGCCACGATTGATTCCACGGTGCTCATCACGGGGGAGAGCGGGACGGGAAAGGAAAGGGTGGCGCGTTATGTCCACGACCATTCCGCCCACGCGGCGGGCCCCTTTATCGCGGTGAATTGCGGGGCCATCACCGAGACCCTGCTGGAAAGCGAGCTTTTCGGCCATGCCCGCGGGGCCTTTACCGGGGCCACGGCGGACCGGCCGGGACTCTTCGAGGCGGCCAACGGCGGGACGCTCTTCCTGGACGAGGTGGGTGAAATCACCCTTCCCATGCAGGTGAAGCTCCTGCGGGCCCTCCAGGAGAGGGAAGTGCGCCGCGTGGGGGAGAACAAGAACCGTCCCATCAACGTGCGCATCGTGAGCGCCACCAACAAGGAGCTGAAGGGCGAGGTGGAGGGGAAAAAATTCCGGGAGGACCTTTATTACCGCCTCAATGTGGTTGAGCTGGCCGTCCCGCCCCTGCGCAAGCGCCGGGAGGACATCCTTCCCCTGGCCCGGCTCCTCCTGGCCGAATCCGCCATTCAAATGAAGCGGACCGTGGACGGTTTGACGGCTCCGGCGGCGGACCAGCTGCTCGGCTACCACTGGCCGGGCAACGTCCGCGAACTGGCCAACGCCATGGAGCGGGCGGTCGCGGTGGCCAAGACGAACCGCGTCGATGTGGAGGACCTTCCCTCCCAGGTGAACCTGAAAACGCCGCTGGCTTCCAAACAGGGGGTGCCCCGGTTTTTAAAGGATGTGGAGAAGGATTGCATCCTGGAGGCCCTCGAAAAAACGGAAGGCAACCGGCGAAAAGCCGCCGATTTGATGGGGGTGGGCGTCGCGACGCTTTACCGGAAGCTCAAAACCTATAAGCTGCTGGACCTGGTGAAGGAGTGAAAGGGGGGTCCGGAACGGATTTCCCGGGGTGTTGAAATAGGCGCTAGGCGGAACCGGCCCGGGCAATAGCGGGGTTCCGGCGGTTTCGCCTTTTCTCTTGAAAGGAGAAGGACTGGATGAAGTGTTCCGATTTTACGATTCTCGTCGCGGAAGACGACTTGGATTTATTGAAGGTTTACGAG
>JAICXI010000484.1 GCA_025980505.1 bacterium
ATCTTGTCCAGCAGGAACAGCCGGTTTTTCTCCTTCTCGAGGATTTCCCGGCGGTACTCCCGGAGGCTGGCGGTCATTTGGTTGAAGGTGGCGGCCAACCGCCCCACTTCATCCCCGTAAAAAACCTCGGCCCCGGTGGAAAATTCGCCTTCCCCCACGGTACGGGCGGCCTGGTCCAGCAAGTGCAGGGGGCGGGTCAGGATTTTTGTAAGCCCCCAAGCCAGGCCCGTGCCCACCACCACGCAAAAGAGGAGGGTCCAAACCACCGACCGGCTCAAGAGGGACAAGTCCCCCACCATCGCCTTGTCCGTGAGCGCCACTTCCACTTGCCCCCCCGGCTTTCCCAGGATGGGAAAGACCGCGTCGAAAAGAAGGCCGTCCGGCGAGGAGAAAAGCCTCAGCAGGCCCGGTGACTGGGCCGAAGGCGGATAGGTCTTGAGGAGCATCCCCGGGATTCCCTTGGGAAAGGTGTAATCCACAACCCGCCCCCGCCAGTCCCGGACCACGATGTAGCGGACTTCGGGGAAGTTCGCCAGATAATGCAGTAACTGCCAGTGGATGGCCGGCTCATTGCCGGTGGCGAGCGGGTTTTCCAGCTGGACGGAAAGGGACCGGGTCAATTCCAGGGTGCGCTGTTCCAGGTTCCTGCGCAGGATGCGGGAGGTGATGGTATGGGTCTGCCAGAGGGTCACGGTTCCAAACAAGGCCGCCACCAGCACCCCGATCCCCAACACCTTCCAGAAGATCGGCACCGATAAAAACCGCCAGATCAGGCGGCGGTTCCGCCGAAAAGCTCCGCCGTCCGGGGCGCCCCAGGGCGTTTCTTCCCCCCAGGGGAAGGCCCCAAAGCCCTTGCCCCATCCTGGAAAACGGGAAGGGAAACCCGATAGACGGTCCGGTTTGATTGAAGAAAAAGCCTCCCTCCCCATCCTCCACCTCCCGGTAGAACTAGGAAAGCAGGAACCGTCGTCCGCCTTTATGACTCCCCTCATAGACCCCCCTTTCGCCAGGGATAAAGGCCCTTCCTTCCCGTGAATCCGTACTTTTTACGGAGAAGAAGAGGTGAAAAACCGGTTCTTTCCACGGACGGATTCAAAAGGCTTCGCACTTAAACTTGTCCTCGAAAAGCGGAGTGCCAGGGGAGGCTTTTCAAAAAACTTTTTTGAAATTCATCTAGGAGAGGGAGAAATGAAAAATTTGAGGTTTGCCGTACTGGCGGGGCTCGGCTTGGTCCTGTGCCTGTCCTCATCGGCTTGGGCCGTTCCGATGTTCGCCCGCATGTACAGTTACAACTGCTCCACCTGCCATTACCCGGGTTATGGACAGTTGAACAAGTTCGGTTACAACTTCCGGGCCGCGGGTTACCGGATTCCCGCCGACATCGGCAAGGACATGAACGACGGGAAGTTCGACGCGTCCAACTACATCACGGCCCGCTTTTCCGCCGGCGGATCGCTCAAAACGACGACCCAGCCGAACCACGTGGCCGTACCCGATAACGGCAGCTTCACCTTGGGCGAGGCCAGCATCTTCCTGGGCGGCGGGATCAGCAAGCATTTCTTCGCCTACAGCGAGTTGGGCCTGGGCAACGGAACCGGCGTTTTCTCCGGATCGGCCCCCAGTCTCTCGGACGTCAAGATGGGATACGTCACGGGAAGCGAGACGGACTTCTTCACCTTGCGGGTCGGCAAGTTCAACGCCGACGGATTCGCCGGCTCGGACCGGGGCC
>JAICXI010000299.1 GCA_025980505.1 bacterium
CCGAATAGGCGGGCGTTCACGACGAAGCAACCCCAGTTTAAATAGGCCGTCCCAGCCGCGGCTTAAACCACCCACGAACTTGGGTTGCTTCGTCACGAAATTCGTTCCTCGCAATGACAGCTAAGGGCCAACCGCCATCCGCTGTCAGCTATCAGCTGTCAGCTATTCTTCTCCACCATTTCCCTGAACTGTTTAAAGAGGTACCTCGAATCATGCGGGCCGGGCGAGGCCTCGGGGTGGTATTGCACCGAGAAAACCGGCTTTTTCTTCAGGGCCATTCCCTCGGAAGTGTTGTCGCTCAAGTTGATATGGGTCGGAGTCACTTCATCCTTGTTCAGGCTTTCCGTCTCCACGCAAAACCCGTGGTTTTGGCTGGTGATTTCGACCTTTTGCGTCAGGATATTGATCACCGGCTGGTTGGCGCCCCGGTGGCCGAACTTGAGCTTGTAGGTTTTGCCGCCCAGGGCCAGTCCCAGGATCTGGTGCCCCAGGCAGATGCCGAAAGTCGGGACGTTTTTTTCAACCAACTGGCGGACCGTCTCGATCAAGTAAGGAACGGCTTCCGGGTCTCCCGGGCCGTTGGACAAAAACACGCCCTTGTAACCCTTGTTCATCAGGTCGCCCAGCCGGGTGGTGGCGGGATGAACCATCACGTCGAACCCCTCGGCGGTCAGGCGCCTGAGGATGTTGTACTTGATGCCGCAATCGATGGCCGCGATTTTGATCTTGGACTTGGAGCTGTCACGTTCTGAAACTTGAAGCTTCATTTGCTCTTGGTAATTTTCGTCAAGCTGTCGGCCATCAGCTATCGGCGGACGGCTTAAGTCACAAGGCATTTCACTCCAGTGGTAGGGCTTGTCGCAGGTGACTTCCTTCACCAGGTCCCTGCCGATGAGGCCCGGTGAATCCTTGGCCTGCTTTACCAGCTTTTTGGGGTCCAGGTCCGTGGTGGAAAGAACCCCTTTTTTGGCGCCGTATTGGCGCAAGTGGGAGGTCAAGGCGCGGGTGTCAATTCCCTCGATGCCGATCACGTTGTTCCTCTGGAGGTAATCCCCCAGTGTCTGGGTCAACCGGTAATTGGAGGGATGCTTGCAGTATTCCCGCACGATGAACCCGGCAAGGAAGGGCTTGCGGGATTCCACGTCCACGGGATTGACGCCGTAATTCCCGATCAAGGGATAGGTCATGGCGACCATCTGTCCCCGGTAGGAAGGATCGGTGAGGACTTCCTGGTAGCCCGTCATGGATGTGTTGAAAACCACTTCGCCGAAGGACTTGCCTTGGGCCCCGAACGAAACGCCCTCGAACCAAGTGCCGTCTTCCAGGGCCAATAAGGCCTTACATTTTTTATTGGCCATATCGCCCTCGCCAAAGAAAGTTAGGAGTTAGGAGTGAGGAGTGAGAAGTTTCCAACATCGATTATTTCCCTTCAGGCTTTGTGCTTTTCGTGATCGAAGACACCATCCGGTTTAGTTCCTCCGCATCTCGAAGATAAGGGTCAAGGTCTTTTTTGGACGACTCGGAAGCCTTTAACAACCGCAGCCAACAACGGGTTTCTTTAAATGCCATGGTCATCTTCGAATGAAGTTCTTTCCTGGTTTGCGCAGCCAAAGCTTCCTCGATGTTCGCCCCAATGCCCGTCCCGCTTCGCAGCAGCCGCCGGGAAAGAACGCATTCCTTTTGTTTGAACAAAATCCGATATAAAGCGGTCACTTTCAGAGCAAACGCAAAACCCTTCCCACCGACGATGCTTTTTGCCGTCACTCCTAACTTCTAACTATTCCTGCTGGTATTTCACTTCCCCGCCCACGATGGTCGTCACGGCCCAGCCCTTCAGCTTCCACCCGTTGAAGGGGGAGTTTTTGCCCTTGCTCTTGAACTGTTTCACGTCCACCGTCCGCTCCGTTTGGATGTCGAAGATGGAGACGTCCGCATCCGCCCCTTCGGACAGGGTTCCCTTGGGAATCCCGATGATCCTGGCCGCCGAGGTGGTCAGCATTTCCACCGCCCGAGAAAGGGAGAGGACCCCCGGCTCCACAAGCTGGCCGTAAACCAGGGGGAAGAGGGTTTCCAGCCCCACGATCCCGAAGGCCGCCTGGTCGAACTCGCATTGCTTTTCCGTGGAAGCATGCGGGGCATGGTCCGTGCAAAGGCAGTCGATGACCCCTTCCTTGATGCCCTTCCGGATGGCCGCCACGTCCGCCTCGTCGCGCAGGGGGGGATTCATCTTGAAGTTGGCGTTGTAGTTCTTGATGGACTTGTCGGACAAGGTCCAGTAGTGGGGGCAAGTTTCGGCCGTGACGTTGATGCCCTTCTTCTTGGCCTGGCGGATCAGTTCCACCGAGCCGGCCGTGGAAACGTGGGCCGCGTGGAACTTGGCGCCCGTCATTTCGGCCAGCAGGATGTTGCGGGCCACCATGACCGTCTCCGAGGCCGCCGGGATGCCCCGCAAGCCAAGGGCCGTGGAGGCCTCCCCCTCGTGCATGACACCCTCGTTGAAGAGGTGCGAGTCCTCGCAGTGGTCGATGACGGTCAGGTCCAGCATCTTGGCGTATTCCATGACCCGGCGCATCAGCTCGGCGTTCATGATGGGTGCGCCGTCGTCGGACAAGGCCACCGCCCCGGCCCTTTTCAGTTCGCCCAACTCGGCCATTTCCTGGCCCTCCCGGCGCTTGGAAATGCAGCCGATGGGGTAGACGTGGCAGTAGCCTTCCTTCTCCGCCTTGCCCTTGATGAAGTGCACGATGGACTGGTCGTCGATGGGGGGGTTGGTGTTGGGCATGCAGGCCACCGAGGTGACCCCGCCGGCCACGGCCGAGTGGGAGCCGGTGGCGATGGTTTCCTTATACTCGAATCCGGGCTCCCGGAAGTGCACGTGGATGTCCACCAGGCCCGGCGTCACGATCCTGCCCTTGGCGTCGATCACCCGGTCCGCCTTGAGCTTCAGGCCCTTCCCCACCCGGACCACATTGCCGTCCTGGAGGAAGACGTCCGCCGGGCCGTCCAATTGGTTCATCGGATCGACGACATGACCGCCGGTGATTAATATGCTTTTCATACCCAACCGCCCGTTTCGTTTAGTTAGGAGTGAGGAGTTTGGAGTGAGGAGTTTTTTCTTTCAACTCCCCACTTTCCACTCCTAACTCCTCACTTCTTGCTCCCCTTGGAGCAAGAAGAGCACCGCCATCCGCACCGCCACGCCGTTGGTGACCTGCTCGTCGATCACCGAAGCAGGACCGTCCGCCACTCCCGAGGAAATTTCCACGCCCCGGTTCATGGGGCCGGGATGCATGACAATGGCGTCCGTCTTGGCCCGTTTAAGCCTTTCGTTGTTCACCCCAAAGGTCATGGAATATTCCCGGATGGTGGGAAAGAGGTTGTTCTTCTGCCGCTCCAGTTGCAGCCGCAGCACGTACACCACATCCGTGCCGTCCAGGGCCTTGTTCAGGTCGTGGTGCACTTCCACGCCCCATTTCTCGATGCCCGCGGGAAGAAGGGTGGGCGGGGCGCAAAGCCTCACCTTGGCC
>JAICXI010000233.1 GCA_025980505.1 bacterium
GAGGGTGTCGACCTTTTCACCGACGGCCCATAACCTCACCCTGGTTTTGCCCTCGACGTTCACATGCCTCACCCACGAGGCCGCCCGTTGAGGGGCATCTCCCCCGAGGGGGACCACGATCATGGGTTCGGCTCCCTGGCCGCGCGCATAAGCCACGAATTGGTCCAGGATCGTCAATTCCGCCCTTGGATCGCCCCCGGTTACGGGAGCCTCCAGTTTCAAGACCGCCGGTTGGAGGGCTTTCATTTGGGCGTCATTCAAAGGGGCGGCAAAATCGGTTCCCGTGGCCTTGGGGAACGGAAGGGCCAAACCGGAGAAAAGAGGGCCGACCCGGGTTCCGGCAGCCCCAACTTCCGGGGGTAATAGCCCCACTTGGAGGACCAGGGCCTTGCCTTTGGGCGGCGCCGCCCCCAGGGAAGTGGCGTAACCCTCTTTTCCACCGTAAACCACGGTTCGGTCGTAAACCTTTATTCGATCCAATTCAAAGGAACCATCCGGGCCCGTGAGGGTTTCCTTGCTTTTGGGCCAGGTGCTGACCTTCACTCCCGCGAGGGGTTTCCCGCTCCCATCCAAAACCTTGCCTTGGATGTCGCGGGTGCCCAGGTAAACCGCGTTCTGGGTGCCGTCCTTGACCAAGTCCGCGTAGAGGTCCGCCAAGGGCCTTAAGGGGACGGAAAGGCTTGCCTTTCCAACCCATTGGACCTTGGCCCACGAAGCAGGCGACTGCCAGCTCAATGGTTTTTGCGAATAATCCAGTTGGACGATCCGGTTCCCGCTGACCGGGCCACCCTCATCCAAAGCCACATTGAACCCGATGCTTTTCCCCGGGCCCAGATCAAGGCCTTCTAAAAAGGAAAGCGGAACGCAAGCTTCCATCAAATAGCCCTTCAAGGTCTTTCGGGCCACGATCCGGCCGCCGTCGATGCTGGTGTTTTTATTAAAACAATACATCCGGGGGCTCTTGCAGCCGGAGCCGGGCGAAAAACCGATGTGGTAGTCCCCCCGGGACAACTGGACCCGGGTCGTGAAATCCGGGTGCGTGGAAAGGAAAAGTTCAAGGCAATCCCCGTTCCAAAGCGAATCCGCATCCACGGCTCCGACCACTTCCCCGTTTTTTTGAACGAGGGCCGAAAGGTAAAGGTACTGGTCGTCGTAGGTCAAAAAAATCCGGCCGTTGAAATCGTCCGGTCCCTTCCAAAAGGCCTTTCCCAATGTCACTTGGGCGGGTTGGTCGAGCCGGAACATCCGGGTGGAGGGCCAATCCCCCAAATGACCGTCCACCCGGATGGGGGATTCGGTGCCGTCCAGGGTTAACGGGACGGGTGAAGGGGCCGGGCTTTGGGCCAAGGCGGGGCCGGAAAGGGCGAAAGTCCCAACCCATGCCAGGGCGCGAAGACGGGAAGTTTTTGATCTCATCCGTAAACCTTCAATCGGGGCGCGAACATTTCGTCATTCTACCCCTTCGAGCCGGAACAAAAAAGGCGGACCACCGGTCCGCCTCCATCCTTTAGGGTCCAAATCCGGAACGGAAAATCCCGCCCCCCTTAGAGGGGGCTCGGCAAGGTCGTTTCACCCATCAGCCACAAATCGCAACCCCGGGCCGCGGCGCGGCCCTCGGCGATGGCCCAGACGATCAGGGACTGGCCGCGGGTCATATCCCCCGCCACAAAAACCCCCGGCACGTTGGTCATCTTATTGGCGTCGGCCTTGACGTTGGAGCGCTGGTCCAACTCGATCCCCAGTTTCTCGAACAAGGGATTTTTTTCCGGGCCGGTGAACCCCATGGCCAGGAGCACCAGGTCGGCGGGAATCTCGAATTCGCTGCCGGCCACTTCCTGCAGTTTCGGGGGGCCGGCGGGTTGGGGAATCCATTCCACCTTGACGGCCTGCAGTTTCTTGACCACGCCGTTCTCCCCGAGGAACTGCTTGGTGGAAACACTGTAAAGGATCTCGCCGCCCTCCTCATGGGCCGGGGCCACGCGCAGGATCCGGGCCCATTGGGGCCAGGGATTGTCCGCCGCCCGGTCCAAGGGAGGCTTGGGCAGGAGTTCCAGCGAGGTGACGCTTTTGGCGCCTTGGCGGTGGGCCGTGCCGATGCAGTCCGCGCCCGTGTCGCCGCCGCCGATGACGATGACGTGTTTGCCCTTGGCCGTGATCTGGTTCTCGACCTTGTCGCCTTCCTGCACCTTGTTGGATTGGGTCAGGAATTCCATGGCGAAATGGACGCCCTTCAAATCCCTTCCCGGCACCGGGAGATTGCGGGGTTGGGTGGAGCCGCCCGCCAGCACAATGGCGTCGAAGCCCTTCCTCAACTCCTCCGCGGAAACATCGTGGCCGATGTTGGTATTCACCTTGAACTCCACCCCTTCCGCCTTCATTTGCTCGATGCGGCGGTCCAAATGGCGCTTTTCCATCTTGAATTCGGGAATCCCGTAGCGAAGCAGGCCTCCGATGCGGTCCGCGCGCTCGAACAACGTGACCTTGTGGCCGACGCGCGCCAATTGTTGGGCGGCCGCCAGCCCCGCGGGCCCGGAACCCACCACGGCCACCTTCTTCCCCGTGAGTTTCTTGGGAGGCAGGGGTTGAACCCATCCCTCTTTCCAGGCGCGGTCGATGATGGACACTTCCATTTGCTTGATGGTGACCGGTTGCTTGTAGATGTCCATCCCCAAAACGCAGGAGTTCTCGCAGGGCGCGGGGCAAAGCCTGCCGGTGAATTCGGGGAAATTATTGGTGGCATGGAGGCGTTCGATGGCTTCCCGCCAACGGTCGCGGTAAACCAAGTCGTTCCAGTCGGGGATGATGTTGCCCAGGGGACAACCCTGGTGGCAAAAGGGAACGCCGCAATCCATGCAGCGGGCCGCCTGGACCTTGAGTTCGGCCGGATCGGGGGACAGGACATATTCCTTCCAGTCCTTGACGCGTTCCTCCACGGGCCTTTTATGGGGCATTTCCCGCCCCGCTTCCATGAATCCTGTCGGTTTTCCCAATTTAAAACTCCAAAAAAGTAATCAAAACGCCAACTTCCAACACGAAGTCGCCGGAAACGGCGGGAAGGAATTCATTTTCATCCAATCATTTCCGGCTTTATCTTCGTCCTTGCGTCCTCGTGTCGGCCTTAGGTTTTAGGCTACCGCCACCGGTTTGGCCTGCGCGTCTTTTTGGGCCTGCAGGGCCTTTTTGTAATCCACCGGCATGATCTTGACGAATTGCTTGGACAATTTGTCCCAATCCTTCAGGAGGCCCGCGGCCACCGTACTACCGGTGAACTCCCGGTGTTTGTGCAGCATGGCCTGGACGAACTTCAGGTCCTCGCCCTCCATTTCCTCCAAGGCCACCATATCCTTGTTGCAGCGGATATCGAAATCGCCCGTCTTATTCCAAACGTAGGCGACGCCCCCCGACATGCCGGCCGCGAAATTGCGGCCCGTTTCGCCGATGACCACCACCCGCCCCCCCGTCATGTACTCGCAACCGTGGTCGCCCAGTCCCTCCACCACCGCTTCCACTCCCGAGTTACGCACGCCGAACCGCTCGCCGGCCTTGCCCCGGATGTAGGCTTCCCCGCTGGTGGCTCCATAAAGAAGCACGTTGCCCACGATGACGTTTTCCTCGGGAACAAAGGTGGCTTCCTTCGGGGGATACACCATAACCTTGCCGCCGCACAGCCCCTTGCCCAGGTAGTCGTTGGCGTCCCCTTCCAGGCGCAGCGTCATGCCCTTGGGCACGAAGGCCGCGAAGCTGTTTCCCGCCGAACCCTTGAAGGTGATCTGGATGGTGTCGTCCGGCAATCCCTTGGCCCCGTACTTGCGGGAAATTTCAGCGCCCAACATGGTTCCCACCGTACGGTTGATGTTGCGGATGGGCACCTCGAATTTGACGGGCTTTTTCCCGTCCAAAGCCTGTTTACAGCGCTCGATCAAGACTTCGTTGTCCAGGGCCTTGTCCAGGCCGTGGTCTTGTTTTTGCACGCAGTAAACGGGTCCCTGGTTGGATTCTTCCGGCTTGTAAAAGATGGGGGTCAGGTCCAGGCCCTTGGATTTCCAGTGCGCGATGGCCTCGTTCATTTCCAGCATCTCCGAATGGCCCACCATCTCGTTAATGGTCTTAAAACCCAGTTCGGCCATGATCTCGCGCATTTCCTCGGCCACGAACATCATGAAATTCACGA
>JAICXI010000349.1 GCA_025980505.1 bacterium
CGGACCTTTCCCAGGCCCGGAAGACCCTTTCGCCCCTTTCGGTCCTGTCGCTGGGGGGTTCGGTGACCACCGAGAGGAACGTGAGGGGCGCCAGGATCCCGGCCACCGTGCGGTAATCCTTGTCCTTCAAAAACCCGTTCAAGACGATCCACCGCTTGGAACCATAACGGCGCCGGAGGAAGGCAAAAAGGGCCCGTGCCGCGTCCGGGTTGTGGGCGCCGTCCAAGATCACCGTGGGCTTGCGGTTTAAAACCTCCATGCGCCCCGGCCAGCGCATGGCCGCCAGGGACTTCGAGAGGGCCTGGGGGCCTACCGACACTCCCCGGGCCCGCAGGCATTGGATGCCCGCCAAGGCGAGGGCCGCGTTCACGGTCTGGTAACCCGTCAGCCCCGGAAGGTCGAATCGATGGTCCAGGCCCGGGCCTTCCCAATGGAACCCCTTCGCCCCGGGGGTGAAACGGAAATCCCTTCCCGACAGCCAAAGCCGCGCCCCCCTTTCGCGGGCCACCCGGTCGATCACGCGGGAAGCTTCGGGGTCATATTGCACCGTGGCCGCCAGGCATCCCGGCTTCAAAATGCCGGCCTTTTCGCGGGCGATCAAGGGGAGGGTCCGGCCCAGGATGTCCTGGTGTTCCAGGCTGATGGGAGTGATCAAGGAAACCGCCGGCTCCGGAACCACGTTGGTGGCGTCCAACCGGCCGCCCAAGCCCACTTCCAGGACCAGCCAGTCCACCTTTTGTTCCGCGAACCAGGAAAAGGCCGTTGCCGTGAGGGCCTCGAAATGGGTGGGATAATGCCCGAGTTTTTCCCGGACCCTTCGGCAGGCGTCCAGGACGCGCCGGACATGGCGGTTGAAATCCACGGGGGAAATCCACCGACCGTCCAGCCGGAACCTTTCCCGAACGTCGCACAAATGGGGCGAGGTATAGAGGCCCGTCTTGTAGCCGCATCGCCTGAGGATGGACGCCGTCATGGCGCAAGTGGAACCCTTGCCGTTGGAGCCAGCCACGTGCACGACCCGGAGGAAAAGGTGGGGATTCCCCAGCTCGACAAGCAGGGAATGGATGGTTTCCAGGCCGAACCGCCAGCCCAGCCGCTCCAGGTCTTCCAGCCGCAGGGAGCGGATCACGGATGAACGGCCGGGAAGGCGCGGAGGCGCGAAGAATAGCCGGAGATCATTTCGGGTCGTTTCATTGATTTACTCGACTTTTGAAAATTGCTTTAAGCCTAAGCCGTCATGGCGGGGGGCTCTTTCAGGAGCCGACGCGGCCATCCAAACGTTCCCTAAACGGCCTTTCTTGGATTGCTTTGGGTCGCCGCGTCTCCCCAAAGAAAAGGCGGGGTTCCTCGCAACGACGCCATAACCAAAATTGCAAAAACCGGGAATTTAAAAAGGGAGTCGAACGGGCTTCGCGTCAGGTGCGGGCCCCGGTTTTTCACGAGCGGAAAAACTTGAGGTACTTGCCGAGCGTTTCCTTCATGGCACTGCGCGGCACGATGGCGTCCACGAACCCCTTGTCCAGAAGGAACTCGGAACGCTGGAAACCCTTGGGCAGCTTCTGCCGGATGGTTTGCTCGATGACGCGGGGCCCGGCGAACCCGATCATGGCGCCCGGCTCGGCCAGGTTCACGTCCCCCAGCATGCTGAAGGACGCCGCCACGCCCCCGGTGGTGGGGTCGATGAGGACCGAAACGTAAGGGAGGCCCGCCTCGCCCAGCCGGGCCAGCGCCGCGGAGGTCTTGGCCATCTGCATGAGGGAAAAAATGCCCTCCTGCATCCGGGCCCCGCCGGAAGTGGAGAAAATGATCATCGGCAGTTTCTTCTCCATGGCCCTCTCCACCGCGCGGGTGATCTTCTCGCCCACCACGCTGCCCAGGCTTCCGCCCATGAATTGGAAATCCATGATGGCGATGGAGGCGGGCTGTCCGCAGATCTTCCCCAGGCCCGTGACCACGGCTTCGGGCATCTTGGCCTTTTCCTGGCCCTTCTTCACCTTTTCCTCGTACTCCGGGAAACCCAGGGGGTTCTCCGGAATCAGGTTATCGTCGAATTCCTGGAAAGTGCCCGAATCCACCGTCAGGTAAAGGCGTTCCAGCGAGGAAAGCTGGTTGTGGTAACCGCACTTGGGGCAGACCTTCAGGTTTTTGTCCAGGTCCTTGTTGAAAAGGATGGCCGAACAACCCCGGCACTTGGTGTAAAGCCCCTGGGGCACCTGGACTTGCTTGCGGCCCAGGGTCTTGGTGATTCCCTTTTTAGGTTTCTTGTACCAAACCACTTAAAACCTCCGGAAAAAAGTGAGGAGTTGGGGCTTTGCTTCAATACTCTTAACGGGCATCGAGTGCCTTCACGACTTTCCCGCAGAACCGTCCCACGACCGTGCTGATTTTGGAAGCGGTGGTTTTGGAAAGAAGTTGGATAAGCGCGCTGGCAATAATGACTCCGTCCGCCACCCGCCCGACCTGGCCGGCCTGGGCTGGGCTGGAAATGCCGAACCCGACCACCACCGGGGTGCGCAGCCGCCGCCGGAGCGACTTCAAGGCCGCCAAAAGGCCCGGGGAGAGGCTGTTGCGGGCGCCCGTGACGCCGGTGACCGAGACATAATACAGGAAAGGCGCGCCCTGGGCATCGGCCTTTTTCACGCGCTGGGGGCTGGAAGTGGGCGCCACAAAGGGGATCAGGGAAAGGCCATGGGAGCCCAGGATTTTCCGGGGCCGGGCGAACTCCTCCAGGGGCAGGTCCGGAATGATGGCCCCGTCACCGCCCGCCCGGGCCAAGGTGCGGGCGAAGCGTTCCATCCCCATCTGTTCCACCAGGTTCAAGTAAGTCATGGCCAGCAGGGGCTGGCCGAAACCCTTGCGCCGCAGGTCCCGCACCAGCCGGAAGACGTCGGCGAAACGCGTGCCGTGATCCAGCGCGTAATGGGTGGCCGCCTGCAGGGTGGGACCGTCCGCGATGGGGTCGGAAAAGGGCATGCCCAACTCCAGGGCTGCGGCGCCGGCCCGCAAGGCCGCCTCC
>JAICXI010000219.1 GCA_025980505.1 bacterium
AGCACCTTGAACCCGGCCGGGAGCCTGGTCACATGGTCCCCGTGGCTCATCCATGCGCCCAGGGAGGAAGGGAGGCCCGCGAAAAGGGTCCGGTGGTCCTTGATTTTCAAGGCCGCCAGGCCGAACTCCCGTTTCGAGGCCTTTTGCACCTTCCCCTTCATGGAGTAGGAAATATGCTGCATGCCGTAGCAAATGCCGAGCAAGGGGACGCCCGATTCAAACAGTTCGGGCCGGACGTGGGGCGCGCCGGGGGCGTAAACGCTGGAAGGCCCGCCCGAAAGGATGATGCCTTTCGGGTTTTTCTCCAGGATTTTTTCAAGGGGGGCGGAAAAGGGGAGGATCTCGCAGTACACCTTGCATTCGCGGACCCGGCGCGCGATCAACTGGCTGTATTGGGCGCCGAAATCAAGGACGATAACCGTGTCATGTTGCAAAACAAGCTCCTGGAAGTCGGCTGTCAGCCGTCAGCTCTCAGCGCCCGCTTACGGCAAAAATCAAAGAATCTTTGCCCACAGCCAACCGCGGACGGCTGTCCGCTGCCGTTAATCGAGGTAATAATTCGGCGCTTCTTTGGTGATGACCACGTCGTGGGGATGGCTTTCCTGGTACCCGGCCGAGGTGATTTGGACGAATCGGCCCCGTTCCTTCAGTTCCTTGATCGTGGCCGTTCCGCTGTAGCCCATGCCGGCCCTCAAACCTCCCGCCAATTGGAAAACCAGTTCGGAAAGCTGGCCCCGGTAGGGTACGCGCGCTTCAATGCCCTCCGGCACCATCTTCTTGGTGTCGGTCACGCCCTCCTGGAAATACCGGTCCGCGCTCTTGCCCTTCTGCATGGCGGCCAGTGAACCCATGCCGTTATAGACCTTGAACATGCGGCCCTGCAGGTTGATGACTTCCCCGGGCGATTCCTCGGTGCCGGCGAAAAGGCCGCCCAGCATGACCGCGTCGGCCCCGGCCGCGATGGCCTTGGTGATGTCGCCGGAATATTTGATGCCGCCGTCCGCGATCAGCCCGATCTTGTTTTTTTGCGCGACCTTGGCGCACTCCGCGATGGCCCAGACCTGGGGGACCCCTACGCCGGTCACGACGCGGGTGGTGCAAATGGAGCCGGGCCCCACGCCCACCTTCACCGTGTCCACGCCCGAGTCGACCAGCGCCTTGACCGCTTCGCCCGTCACGATGTTGCCCGCGATCAGGGAAATTTTAGGGTACTTTTTGCGGATGGCCTTCACGGTCTTGAGAACACCCGCCGAATGGCCGTGGGCCGTATCCACCACCAGGACGTCCACGCCGGCCTTGACCAGCGCTTCCGAGCGTTCCTCCGTGTCCTGTCCCACGCCCACCGCAGCGCCCACCCGGAGGCGCCCCCGCTCATCCTTACAGGCGAAGGGGAACTTGATGCGCTTGTTGATGTCCTTGATGGTGATCAGGCCCTTCAGGTTGCCCTTCTTGTCCACCACCAGCAGCTTTTCGATGCGGTGCTGGTGCAGGGTTTCCTCGGCCTTTTCCAGCGTGGTCCCGACCGACACGGTCACCAGCTTGTCCTTGGTCATCACGTCCTTCAAGGCCAGGTCCATCTTCTTGACGAAGCGGAGGTCCCGGTTCGTGACGATGCCCACCAACCGGCCGTCTTCCCGCACGATGGGGATGCCCGAGATGTGGTAATGCTTCATGATCCCCAGGGCGTCCGCCACCTTTTTCTCGGGCGTCAGGGTGATGGGGTCGCTGATCATGCCGGCTTCGGAGCGTTTGACCTTGTCCACTTCCCCGGCCTGTTGCTCGACGGTGCAGTTCTTATGGAGGATGCCGAGCCCGCCCTCCTGGGCCAGCGCGATGGCCAGGCGGGCCTCGGTGACCGTGTCCATGGCCGCGCTGATGAGGGGGATATTGAGCTTCAATCGGGGGTTCAGGAGGGTGGAAATGTCGGTTTCGCGGGGCAGCACGTCGGACTTTTGCGGCACAAGCAGGATGTCGTCGTAAGTCAGGGCCGGTGTCATCTTGTCTGGTTCAATCATGGGAGGGCTCCGCGAAAAGTTGCGTTAATATAATCGTTGAAAAAGCCCCTGTCAACGGCCCCCTCCGGGAAAACCCGGGGCCGCGCGAGCCAAGGCGTCGGGTCAATGCCACAAGGCGAAATCGGCCTGGTAGGGCTGGAGGTTCTTCTTGTCCAGGAACCACCGGACATGATCCGACAAATCGGCCAAATAACGGCTTTCACCGAGAGGCTGGGCTTGCCAGCCTTTTTCCTGCTTGAGTTTCTCCACCCGCTGCACATGCTGCACGTAAAGCTGGTCCGGCGTGTCGTTGGGGTAGAACTGGCTGCTTGAATCATCCGTATCCTGGTTGGTCCCCGTCCAACCGTTGGTGGAAAGCCAGATATTGTTGGTGAAAACCGTCACGAAGGAAAGGACGGGCGCGATTTTTCCGGGCATCTTGAGGATCTCCCCGTAAACACCCGCGTCCTCCTTCATGCCCACGTCGAAAAAATTGGGGGACGGCAGTTGGGGCACGGTCATTTGGATCACCGGGGCGAACCCCATGGCCTGCAGTTTCCCCTGCAGTTCCGTATAGGCCGTCACGTCCAGTTCGCTGATTTGGCTGGAAGTGACCTGGACCATGTGCAGGGGCGTGACGGTATCCGCCAATGCCACGGCCGGTTGGCTGAAGCTGGAATGGAGGCCGACGATCCCCACGATCACAGCCGCAGCCAGGAGGCCCAGGAAAACATAAACCGGCATCTTGAACCGCAAAGCCATGTCCGCCAGTTTCTCGTAAGGCTTCCGGACAAGGGATCGGGCTCCCGTTTGGATTAAACCCAGCGCCTGCTTGGGTTTGGAAGCCGGGCCGCCGGCCGGCGGCGGCGCCGAAGGGCTGCTCCCCGCCGGAGAATCCGGGCTGGAAGCCGCGGGAGTCCTGGGAAAGGGCGGACGCATGGGTTGGGGGTCCTGTATCAGCGAGTCCAGATCAAAGGGTTCACGGGAAGCGCTTGTGGGGGCCGAAGACGGGTTGGAAAGGCGCGCGGGTTTGACCGGCGAAGGTGCGGAGGGCGGTGGCGAAAGGGTGAAGGCCTTGGGCGGCGCCGGCGAAAGGGGTGGCGGGGACGGCGCTATCCTCGGGGCTTCGACCTTGGGTTTGGAAGGACCGGGGCCCAAAAGCCCTAAAGGATCGTCGTCCAATCCCTTCCCTTTAAAATTCAACGGCGAGGCCCCGGCTCCGGAAAGCGGTGTGGGAGGCGCGGACGGCTTGGCCGGGCTTTCCCCCGAGGCTTTTTTCTTGCGGCACTCGGCGCAAGTGAGCCGGCCCATGACCATTTCCAGGCAGTCGGAGCAAAAGGGTTTCTGGCAGCTGGAACAAAGACCGACGGCCCGGCGATCCATATGGATCGTGCAAGAAGCATCCGCCACTTTCGGTTCCTTTCCCAAAATCGTTTCCCCGCCGGCCGCCGGCTTTCCGCCGGTGGGCACCCGCCGATTCCCCTACTTTTTCAAGGCGATCAAATCCATTTCAATGGAGGCGTTCTTCGGCAGGGCGGCCACCTGCACCACCGCCCGGGCCGGCGGTTCCTTCGGGAAGCGCTCGGTCAGGACCTTGTTCAGGTTCTCAAATTCGCCCAAATCCGTCAGATAAACGGTGAGTTTCACCGCCCGGTCGAGCGAAGTCCCCGCGGCATTTAACACCGCTTCGAAATTTTCCAGGATCCGCCGGGTTTGGGCCGCCGTATCGCCTTGAATAAGCTTCCCGGTTTGGGGGTCCAGGGGGATTTGGCCCGAGCAAAAGACGAAACCGCCCGCCTCCACGGCCTGGGAATAGGGGCCGATGGGCGCGGGGGCATCTTCCGAACGGATGATTTTTCGATCCATCGATTGCGGCGCCTTTCCCTTCGTGAACATCCACTCTCAAGAAGTATATATCCCAATCCGGGAGCGATGGGGATTAATGGGCGGCGGCATAACGGCGTTTCTTTCGGGCCAAGGATTACTTGGCCCCTGCCGGAAGGAAGCCCCGAGGACCCTCTTCACCCCGGTTCCATATAAGATAAGTCGCACCCGAACCCAGCGTATAAAAGCTATACCATTGAATGACGAACAGCTCAAGCCGGAGAAAACCCGGGTTTTTCGCCGTCCAACCCCGGCCCGGTCTTGGATGCCTTACAGCCCCATCATTTTCAACGCGCTTTCAGGAAGCCGCTCTCCTCTTTTTGCAGAGTAGAGCACTGGCGCGATGGTGTGCAGAGGGTTCCTTGATCTGTTTCCCCGTTTCCGGTTCCGTGCCCCAACTAGGTTCCCTCATCACTTCGTTTCCAGCGCCCCCTCGTCAAACCGTACGTGACCTTTTCGATCA
>JAICXI010000345.1 GCA_025980505.1 bacterium
CCGCAGCTTTAGCGCAGGGGGAAGGAACCTGTGGTGGACTTAGGTTTTGTTCGAATCTTTAATCCTTAAAAGGTTGGTGGTCGGTGAATCCAAACGACGAAGTCCATTCATCACCCATAGTGAACGGGGGGGCCGTGAAACCGGTCCTCCCGTTTTTTTCGTTGGGCCGGGCCGGCGGCATCGGCTTGGGGGATAAGCTGTTCAGGAGCATGACGGGTTTCTTCGCCTTCCTGGTGTTGGTCCTGGCCGTGCTGACGGCGGCGGCCCTATGGATCAACTCGGTGCCGTGCCTGAAGGCCATGGGTTGGAAGTTCCTCGTGACCTCGGATTGGGACCCCGTCCAGGAGGTTTTCGGCGCCGTTCCCTTCATTTATGGGACCTTGGTTTCCTCCTTACTGGCCCTCCTGATCGCCACCCCCCTTGGACTGGGCGTCTCGCTTTTCCTCACTGAACTGGCCCCCCTGAAGCTGCGCGAACCCGTGGCTTTCCTGGTGGAAATCCTGGCCGCCATTCCCAGCGTGGTTTACGGCTTGTGGGGCATGTTCGTCCTGGCGCCCCTTTTGCGGGTGCGGGTGGACCCGATTCTCATCAAAATCGGCGGTATTTTTCACCTTCCTTTTTTCAATGAACCCTCGACCGGCCTGTCGCTTTGGACCGGGGGGGTCGTCCTTTCCATCATGATCCTGCCCACGATCACGGCCATCAGCCGGGAGGTTTTCGAGGCCGTCCCCAACGTCTACCGGGAATCGGCCCGGGCCCTGGGCGCCACGAGCTGGGAAACGATCCAGCTGGCGGTGGTGCGATCCTCCAAGCCGGGGGTGGTGGGCGCCGTCATCCTGGGCCTGGGAAGGGCCCTGGGCGAGACCATGGCGGTCACCATGGTCATCGGCAACACGCCGCAAGTCTCGATGAACCTGCTGGCCTCGGGACACAGCATGGCCAGCGTGATCGCCAACGAATTCACCGAGGCCACCACGGACGTCTACTTGGCCGCCTTGACCGAAATCGGCCTGCTGTTGATGGCCATCACCCTCATCCTCAACGTGGCCGCCCACTTGTTGGTGTGGTTTACCACGCGTAATTTCCAAAAGGCCTAAGATGAAACTGGACTTCCAAGCGCGCAGGAACATGGTCAATAAGCTGATGGTCGGCCTTTGCGGCTTCGCGGCCATCGTGGCCGTGGCGCCGCTCCTGAGCCTGCTGGTTTACGTCGTTTCCCAGGGCGTGAAGGGCCTGGGGCCCGACTTCTTCATCCACCTGCCCACGCCCGTGGGCGTGCCCGGCGGCGGCATGGCCAACGCCATCGTGGGGACCCTCTCCTTGATGGCGATCGCCTCCCTGGTGGGCCTGCCGGTGGGGATCTTCGCCGGCGTTTACCTGGCCGAGTTCGGCAAGAAGGGGAAATTCGCCTGGTGCGTCCGGTTCACCGCGGACGTCCTGTCCGGTGTGCCCTCCATCGTGACGGGCATCGTGGCTTACACCCTCATTGTGAAACCCACCCACCATTTTTCGGCCGTGGCGGGAGGCGTGGCGCTTGGGTTCATGATGGTTCCCATCGTGACGCGTACCACGGAGGAACTGATCAAGATGGTCCCTCATTCGCTGCGGGAGGCCGCCTGGGCGCTCGGCATTCCCCAGTGGAAAACCATCATGAGCATCGTCATCCGGACGGCCCGGAACGGCATCCTTACCGGCGTGCTCTTGTCCATCGCCCGCGTTTCCGGCGAAACCGCCCCGCTTCTCTTCACTTCCTTCAACAACCAGTTCTGGCCGACGGGGCCCTTCCAACCGACCGCTTCCTTGACCGTCCAGGTTTTCACCTACGCCATCTCGCCTTTCAACGATTGGCATGAGAAAGCCTGGACCGGGGCGCTGGTGCTTTTGATCCTGGTGCTTTCCATCAACTTGGCGGCGAAATTGTTCTTTAAAAACCCGCGGCAATTGTTGCGGTAGGGGTTGCCCGCGGGGGACGGGGAGCTTAAGGCTCGAGGGAAGGATGGGGCCCGTGATCGACGAATTGGCTGAAAAAAAGGGAAAGGGAATGGAAAAAGTGGAAACCAAGGACAAGACCCGGAAAATCGAGGTGGCCCCGAGGATGGTTCCGCCCGGGGAAGGCCGGCCTAAAATTAAGGCGCAAGGCGTCTGCGCCTGGTTCGGCGCCAAACAGGCCCTTCACGACGTGAGCCTGGCCATCCATGAGAAGGAAGTGACGGCCATCATCGGACCCTCGGGTTGCGGCAAGTCCACCCTCATCCGCTGCTTCAACCGCATGCACGAGACCGTCCCCGCTTCCCGCTTCTCGGGGGATATCGTGCTGGATGGCGAGAACATCTTCGGGCCCAAGATCGACCCGGTGGCGGTGCGGCGCCGTGTGGGCATGGTCTTCCAGAAACCCACCCCCTTTCCGACCCTTTCCATTTACGATAACGTGGCGGTGGGCCTGCGGTTGAACGGAATGCGCGACAAGAAAAGGCTGGACCAGGCGGTGGAAAAGAGCCTTCGCAAGGCCGCCCTGTGGGAGGAGGTCCGGGATTCCCTGCTCAAGGCCGGGGGAGCGCTGTCCGGCGGGCAACAGCAGCGCCTTTGCATCGCCCGGGCCCTGGCCGTGGACCTGGAAGTGCTTTTGATGGACGAGCCTTGTTCGGCCCTGGATCCCATTTCCACGACCAAGATCGAGGAATTGATCCACGAACTGCGGCAGAACTACACCATCATCATCGTGACCCACAACATGCAGCAAGCCGCCCGCGTTTCGCAAAGGACGGCCTTCATGTTGAACGGCAAACTCATCGAGTATGACGCCACGGACAAGATGTTCACCAACCCGGAAAACAAGCTGACGGAAGACTACATTACCGGCCGATTTGGATGATAAGATCAGCCGATAGCTGGTAGCGGTCGGCTTGCGGCAAAAGTCTTGAAACTGTTTCTGAAAGCTGACCGCCGATGGCTGGCAGCCTATTCCAGGGGGGTTGAATGCAAACTTCGTTCGACGAGGAACTTTCGGTTCTCAAGGAAAAACTCCTGCTCATGGGGAG
>JAICXI010000385.1 GCA_025980505.1 bacterium
AGGCGCACGCGGCGGGGCCGGTGGAAGTCACCACGGGCGTGGGCGTGATCACGGGGGTTCTCGTCGGGATAAAGGTAAGGGTGGGGAGCGGCGTGGGGGCGGCGGAAAAAGCCGGAAGATTCGCCGGCGCAAAGATTCCTCGATTGCAAGCTAAGGGTACCGCCAGCAATGGAACGGCCAACAGCACGGCAAAGAATGGGAACTTCGAAGACCACTTCACTTGAAGCCTCGTCTCACGCCCCTAGGTTTATTTTACACCCGAACCGGGTCTTAAAATCCACCCGCCGCGGAACCTAAAACCGGAAGAAAAAACCCCTTTTCCCGGCCCCTTCCTTTAATCCTAATCCGTTACGGCCAGGCTATCGGGCTGCCCACGGTGGTGGATGTTCTTGTTCGGTAAAAGAAATGCCGGGAGGACGGCCAGGAGCACAATGACCATGCCCACCAGGAATGCGTCCTCAAACCCGGCCACCGACGCCGTTTGATAAATGTGGCCCATCACGGTGAAAAGCGCGCCCGCGTGCACGCTGTCCGGAGGCACCCCCAGGGACTGCAGGCGGTCGGTCACCCTTTCGACGGCTTGTGCCGTGGCGGGGGAGGTCGGGTCCCAGGTGGAGCCCGCCAGGCCTTGGTGGAAGACCGTGCGGTGGCTCAAGACCGCGCCCAGGATGGCGATGCCTACCGACCCCGAAACCTGCTGGATCAGGTTCATCATGGAGGAGGCCATGCCAGCCTTATGCTTGGGGATCACGTTCAGGGCCGTGACCATGACGGGCGTGACCAAAAGCCCGATGCCCACTCCCCGGACCAGGGTGGGCGCAATGACATCCCAAATGCTGGTATTGACGTCCAGGTCGCGGTAGGAATACATGAATTTGGCGATCAAGAGCAGGCCCACGAACGAGGGCAAGAAAGGTCCCGTCTTGTCCGACAACCGGGCCGCCACCGGCATAAAGGCGGCGATGATAAGGGCCCCCGGCAGGAGGATGAGGCCGCTTTGGATCTCGTCGAATCCCATGAGGTTCTGGAGAAAAATGGGCAACAGGAAGGTTCCGCCGAAAAGGGCGATGGACCGGGCCGAAACAACCATCATGCAAGCGCTGTAAACCGGCGACTTCATCAACCGGATGTCCATGATGCCGTTGGGCGTGAGCTTTTCCACCACCAAGAATCCGGCCAACCCCACAACCGAAAGTCCCCAGCAGGAAAGGATGAAATTGGAAACCCACCCCTTTTCCTCGCCCTTGGACAGGCCCAAAAGAAGTGCCACCAGGCACAAGGAAAGGAAGAGGAACCCTCCCAGGTCAAAGGGATGACGGTAGGCCTTGGCGGGTTTGTCCTCCTTTAAAAGGGCCAAGGCCAGGAGGAGACCCAGGATGCCGATGGGGAGGTTCACCGTAAAGATCGAACGCCAGCCGAAAACGTGGGTCAGGTAGCCCCCCAGGGTGGGACCGAAGGCCGGTCCCACGATGACCCCCACTCCCCAATAACCGATGGCCTTGCCGCGTTCCTCGGGCTCGAAGACTTCGGTGATCATGGCCATTCCCGTGGGGGTGATGGCCCCCCCTCCCAAGGCCTGGAGCACGCGCGCGGCGATCAGGGTCGGGAGGTTCCAGGCCACGGCGCAAAGGAGCGAACCTCCGGTAAAAAGCACCAGGCTGGCCACGTAAAGCCGTTTGTAACCGATATGCTCCCTCAACCACGCGGTCAAGGGCATGAGGGTGGCGAAGGCAAGCATGTATCCGGTGATGACCCATTCGATGCCCTCCACGGTCGACCCGAAGTCGGCCATGATCTGGGGCAGCGATACGTTCACGATGCTTTGGTCCAGGGCCGCCATGAGCGTACCGATCATGACGACCCAAAGGACTTCCCATTTGTATTTCGGAGAATGGATGGGCGTGGAGCCTGTCATGATCGAACCTCCAGCGGCGATTTTCCCGGGTCAAGGGTCAATGGCTTTTCCAGGCTTGGAAACCCTAACAAGGCCCAACCCCAGGGGCGCGAAGACAAGGCAAAACCTTAAAAACCGGGCAAAACAAGCATGAATTCAAACCGGTTCCCCTCTGTCTCCGTGGCCAATTGGGTTTTTGTCACCGTCTCTTAATGCACCTTGATGCGGACTTCCACCGATTGCCCGGCCTTTAAGATTCGGTCGGGATGGGGGTCCAGGGCCACCTTGATGGGAATGCGCTGCACCAGCTTGATATAGTTGCCCGAGGCGTTTTCCGCCGGCAGCAGGGCGAACTGGGAGGCGGTGGCCGACGTGATTTCCGAAACGTGGCCCGTCAGCTTCCCGCCCTCGTCCACGCCGATTTGCACCGGCTGGCCGGGCTTCACGTCCCCCACGCTGGTTTCCTGGATATTGGCGGCCACCCATGCGTGGTCAACGTCGGCCACGATGAAGGCCACTTGGCCGGGCCCCAGGATGTTCCCCACGACCGCGATTTTTTCCACCACCAGCCCGTCCACCGGGCTCATCAGGAAGGTATGGTCCAGGGATTGCTGGGCCAATTGGAGATCGGCCTGGGCGGCCTGGGCGTTGGCTTGGGAAGCCTGGTAATCCCGTTCCGAAAGCCCCCCTTGTTTGTAAAGCCGGTCCGCGCGCTTGAAATCCGCCTGGGCCAGGACCGCCCGGGCCTGGGCCTTCCCAAGCTGGGCCTGGTAAGTGGAATGATCCATCTCGGCCAGCACCTGGCCC
>JAICXI010000105.1 GCA_025980505.1 bacterium
CCGCTTCTTTGGAGCCACTTCCGGCCCGGGCAGAGGGCCCGGGTTTGCGCCGCGGGCATCGGGGCGGCCTTGGCTTACCACGGCCTGGCGGCTTACAACCACCATAAGGCCCTGGAGGTCGCCCGGGAGGACAGGCCCGCCGCCGTCGTCGAAGCCTTCCCCCAGCCCTTTTCGCCCTTCCGTTGGTCGGTTTATGACCGGGAAGACGGCTTGCTGCGGAACACGCAGGTCGATTTCCTGGCGCAAGCGGGACCCCGGCAGTGGCAGGAATGGAAGGAGCCGCCGCGAGACGCCGACCTCCAGGCCGCCCTGGATTCCCCCGCGGGCCGCCAATTCCTCTGGTTCGCCCGGGTGCCCCTCTGGGACGGGGAAAAACTAGCGGATGGGAGCACGGCGGTTTATTTCTGGGATGCGCGGTTCAACACCTATTGGCATCAGCAGCGGACAACCCACCGGTTCGGGCTGCGCGTGGTGGTGAAGGACGGACGGGTGGTCGGCGGCGGGGACTGGCGGGAATAAAAAATCCGGGGGCGGCTTGGACCGCCCCCGGGGAACCCAGCGGCCGGTTGGTTAAAACCGGTCGTGGCCGCGATCAAAGCGGCGGTCGTTGTCGCGGTGGAACCGGCCGTAAGCGAAGCGGTCCCGGTGGAACCGGCTGTAACGATCCCAATCCACCCGGCTGTAGTGGCGGCCCTGATACCAGCAATAGGTCCCCGGTCTTCCCAAGACCAGGCGCAGGCCCGGAAAATGAACCGCCACGGATGCCCTCGGGCCCGGGTCGTTGCCGTCAAAGTCGCGGGCCGCGGCGATACCTGTCGAACCCAGCAAAACCAACAAGCCCAAAACCAGGGTTAGCTTTTTCATGGTTCTTCTCCTTTTCGGAATTAGGGAACCCCCGGCAATCCGCCGCCAAGAAGGGCCGGCTTTGGATGCCGGTAAAACCCAAATGGCGGTCTTGAGAGGCGCCCCTTATTTCATCCTTCAGGAATAGGACGGACTTGGGGGGCGGCGGGTTTCGGCGCGAAAGAGGGGTTTTGGAGAATATATTTTAGGGACCGGCGACACTTTTGAGGCTCAAACGCCGGTAAGCCCCTTGCCGGCGGCGGGTTGGAAAGAAAAAGAAGAAGCGGCTGCCCGGTCGGCTTCCTTGAGGGGGGGACTATTTCCCGGCCCTTGCCTGATCGGCGGCTTGCCGCAGGGCCTGTTGCAGGTCTTCCAGTTGTTCCCGCCCGGCCGGGCCGTAGCTTCTCAAGATATCCATTTCCCTCAAGGCGGCCTGGAGATATGCCTCTCCCAGGTATTCCCGCGCTTCGGCGAAGTCCGGGCGGAGCTGGAGGGCCTTTTTGTAGTTTTCCAGCGCCTCGTCGATGCGGCCGGTCTTGCGCTGGGCGTGGGCCAGCATGTTCAAGGCGTCCGGATTGTCGGGTTCCAGTTTCAAGGCATCCCGGAAAAAACCGATGGCTCCGGTGAAATCGCCCTTGTCGCCGGCTTCGACGCCCTTTTGGTAGAGCCCCTGCGCCTTTTGGGCCCGCTCATAGGCTCCCTGGTCGACCCTGCCGCCGGAAGGAGCCCCGCCCCCTCCGCCCGCGTTAGCGTAGGAAACCGCCCTTAGCGCCGCAAAGACAAACGTCCCGGCTAAAAACACCCATGTCCGCCGCATGAAAAGCCTCCTCAAGTAAAAAGGGATATTCCTTAACTACAGGAAACCGGGAGGAAGGTTACCGGCGGTGGGTTCCGGTGTGGGAAAGGGGCGCCTTGCTTAAAACGATACGGCTGCGGGGCGGAAGAAAGGGAAAGCCGGGGCCGGGATGGGGAAATGAAAGACCCGTCCGGTTACTTCTTTTTCTTGATCTGGTCGTTGGGCAGGATGCCGAGGTACTGGGCGGCCGCGACCCCGGCCATGGAATAACCGGCCACGGCTCCGACGGTTCCCCAGAATTTTTCATCCGGGGTGGGGTGGTGGGGACGGTTGGAAAGGACAGGATCAAGGTCGGCGTTGAGTTTGTCGTAATCCAGCGGGGACGCGGAGAACTCGGGATTGTCGTAAAGTCCGAGGGGCTTGAGGAGGGTTGGGCTTTTTTTAACGGCCGGTTTTCGGAAGATGGAAGATTCGGTTTCGTTCTTGAGGGCCTTCGGCCTGGCGGAAACCTTGGAGATTGGAGCGCCCGACTTGGAGACCGCCAAGGTTGGCGTCGGTGAGGGGACGGGGCCCGCCGCCGGCGCTGGGATTGGTAATAGCCCAGCCACCAACAAGAAAACGAAGAGATTCTTTTGCGTCTTTGTGTTCATGAGCCTATTTTCGGACTTTTGGGGGGCCGCCTCAAGCCATAGGATGGCGATTTGAACACGATCCTGGAATTCGGCGGGTGGTTTCCTCCACCCTCCCAGCGGAACCTGTTTTGGCGAAAGGGGAATGAGAAGCGGTGAAAATCACCCTCACCCCGACCCTCTCCCCTCAAGGGAGAGGGGGAATTGATTACGGCTTTTAAGAATGGGGTTGGTACTGAATCAACTTCCTATAATTCTCTTCGCCCTTCGAGCGCCTTAAGGAGGGTCGATTCATCCGCGTATTCCACGTCGCCGCCGGAGGGCAGGCCCCGGGCCAGGCGGGTGACCTTGACGGCCGTCCCTTTCAAGAGCTGCTGGATATAAAGGGCGGTGGAATCCCCTTCCACCGTGGGATCGGTGGCTACGATGATTTCCTTGAAGGTGGGGCGGCCTTTCACGCGCGCTACCAGCGCGTCCAGGGTCAGGTTCTCCGGGCCCCGTCCCTCCAGGGGTGAAAGGGTGCCGCCCAGGACATGGTAAAGGCCGTGGTATTCGTGGGTGCGCTCAAAGGCCACCACGTCGCTTGGGTCTTCCACCACAAGGAGGGAGGTTTTATCCCTCGTGCCCATGGAACAAATGCGGCAGAGGATTTCCTCGGTCAGGTTGAAACAGTCCTTGCAGGGGTGGAGTTTGGTGCGGGCTTCCACCAGGGACTGGGCCAAGGCCTTGGAGGCGTCCGCGGGTTGCTTCAACATATGAAAGGCCAGGCGCTGGGCCGTGCGCGGGCCGATGCCGGGAAGCTTTTCCAACTCGTGGAAGAGGCGCTCTAAGGAAGGGGGATATTCGGCCAAAATGAACTCTCTTTTTCGGGTTTGCTTGAAGGGCCCTGGAAGGCCGCCCTAACGTCTTTTTTTCATGGCAATAGCGTCTTTCCCGCCGGCCTGGTACCAATCCACCTTCCGGGTGGCGTACATGACCACCGCCAGGCTGACAAATAGGCCGATTGAACCGAGGAGGAGCGAGTAGTCTTCCGCCTTCAACAGGCAATACAAATAGCCGTAAATGAAGGCCAAAAGCAAGCCGATCATGCGGGCTTGCCTCCAGTGCCACAACAGGCTGCTGCTATAGGCCGTAATGAGGCCGATGGTGGACGCGGCCGCGATCAGGTAGGCCCATCCAAAACCGATGAACTCGGAGAAGGAAAGGAGCAGCAGGTAGAAAAGGATCAGGGCAAAACCCACCAAAAGGTACTGGAAAGCGTGGATCCGGACCTTCGAAAGCACTTCGAAGAGGAAGAAGATGAGGAAGGTGAGGGCGAGGAAAAGCTCGCCGTACTTGGCCGAGCGGGTGGCGGCCTGGTAATTGTCCACGGGATAAAAGAAATCCACGCCGAAGGTTGAGGGGCCCAAGTCCCGTACGTTAGGGGTCGTTTCATCCCCTCCCGCGTAAGTTGAGGCATTGGAAGCCAGCTGGACCTGGAACTCCACGGGGGAATTGGCGGTGCTCCATTGTTGCGGGAAATTCCGGGCCAGGTTGGGGATTTCCCATTGGGCGGTGAAGCCGTTCGGCCCCACTTGCCGTTCGTTGGGAAGGAAGGCCCCCTGGAAGCTCGGATTGGGCCAGGGAGAGGCGAAGTGAACGGAGGTTTGCCTTCCCAAGGGTATGAAACTCAAGTTCCCCGCCCCGTTCAGGGTGAAGCCCAGGGAAAAGGAGAGGGAGGGACGCCGCGCCGAAAGGTCCAAGCCGGCGTGGATCCCGGAAGAGACCGTTTGGATGGGGGGGAGGCCTGGTTCCAGGGAAACGTCCTTTCCATCCACGATAAGGCGGGCGTCCTTCTGGATGCCGCGGATGTCCGAAAGGCCCTGCACCAGCGCGGCCTTGTTCCAGAGGATTTTTTGGGGCTGGACCGCGAAACCGTTGAAGTTGGGCCAGGGGAACGTCCCCTTCAAGGACACTTTGGCTTGGTACAGGACCACCTCATAAATCCCCCGGTGGCGCACCTGGGGATCGGCCTGGATTTCCTCCTCAAGGCTGTCGGGAAGGAAAACGGCGTAATAAAGGGAGGTGGTTTGCTGAACTTCCTTTTTCTCGTTGACCGCTTTTTCCAGGACAAGGTAGGGCACCACCAGGAAAGGCCCGGCTAAAACCTGGGAGCCTCCCCATTGGGCGCTGACCTGCTGGCGGGCCTCGTCCCGGTGCCGTTCCCGGTCGCCGATGACGTCCGTGACCATGCTTTTGGGAATCAGAAGAAGCAGGAGCAGGACGGTGATGGCGATGAACTTCGCGGTGGAGGATGTGGTGATGGAATGGAATTTTTCGGACAGACCATCAACAATCGACATAGGAACCCCCTTTGATATTGTCCTCCATTTTAAAAAAACCTAAATCGGGGCCTTGAAAAAGTTCCGGCAATCCGAGGCCGCCCCCAGCAAACCTGGGATGGCCGCGTCGCAAAGCGCGCCTATCGGCGCGGCTCCTCGCCATGACCGGCGGCTCTTTAAAATAAACCCGGCAATCCGAGGCCGCCGGCCATTTTTCCCATTTCGGTTTTCAACTTTTCGTTCACCTGGCGGCCCGCGTCGTTGACCGCGGCCTGGATCAGGTCCTGCAGCATGTCCGCGTCGCCTGAAGCCATGACCTTGGGGTCCACCAAAACCTTCCGTACCTCGTGCTTGCCGTTCAAGGTGACGGTGACCGCGCCGCCCCCGGCCGACCCGGTGAAGGACTGTTTTTCCAGTTCCTCCTGGAATTGGGCCATTTTTTCCTTGAGCATCTGGGCCTGGCGGATCATGTCGAACATGTTGGGCATCGATAACTCCGGTTGTCAGCAGCCGGCGGTTTGCAAAGGCTTTTACTGACCGCTGGTAGCTGAAGACTGACCGCTACTTTTGAGGATTGTTTCTTTTCACTTCGACGATTTTCCCACCGAAGAGCTTCATGGCGGCGGCGACGATGGGTTCTTCCTTTTCCAGTTTTTCCACGTCCACCTTGGGAGCGGATAGGGGCTTGGGCGCGCGGGGGCCGCTGGGTTTCTCGGCCGTCGGGGCCGCCGTGGCTTCGGGCAACACCGGCACCAGGGTGAGCTTGCGGCCCACCAATTCCTGCAGCAGGGTCTCCACCAGCACCTTGTTCTCGGGCTTGGAAAGTTGCTCGTGGTGGAACTGGCTCTTGCATACCAAAACCAGGGTTCCCTCGTCGATGTGCTTGGGCCGGGTATCCACCAGGACTCCCTGGAGGGATTTTTTCTGCGTTCCCACCTTTTCCAGAAGTTCCTTCCACTGGGACTTAAGCGTGGCCAGGGCCGGGTTCTTTTCCGCTTCCGCCGGGTCCTCGATCTCGTCCACGGCCAGGGCGGGTTCGCCCTCCTGGGGGGACGGGAAGCCCGAAGGGTTTGGGGACTTGGAAGCGGTGGGGACGCCCCCTTCCGCGCGGTTTTCCATTGTTGAAACCCCGGGGGACGGGCGGCCGCGGGGGGCGGGGTTTCCAGCCGGGCCGTTGGCGGAGGGGGTGATTTCCGAATCCACCTGCCTCAAAAGGTCGCCCACCGAGGTGAGTTGTTTCAGGCGGCAAAGCTCCAAGACCACGGTTTCCAGGATGATTTGGGGGTTGGCCGAGTGCCGGAGGGCCCATTCCTGCTCGATCAAAAGCCGCAGGGAGGACAGGATCTGGGCTTCCTCCATTTGGGCCGAAAGCTTCACCAGCTTTTCAACCTCGTCGGCGGCCAAGGGGATGAGCGACGGGGCCTGCGAGGGATAGGCTTTGGCCACGGCCAGGTGGCGGAAGGTTTCCAAAAGGCCCGCGTAAAAATGCTGCAGGTCCTTGCCGCCGTCCAGCACGCCCTTGACCACGTTCAGGGCCTGGGGCGCGTCCTGGTGGACGGCCGCTTCCAGCAGCCGCAGGTAGACCTCGCCTTCGATGGTGCCCAGAACCACGCGGATATCGTCCAGGGTCACCTTTTTGCCGGAGAAGGCCACCAGCTGGTCCAGGTTCCTTTGGCCGTCCCGCATGGAACCGCCGGCCGAGCGGGCGATCTGGTAGAGGGCTTTGTCGTCGATCTCGATTTTTTCGGCGTCGGCGATGCGCCGCAGTTGCCGGAGGAGCGAGTCCAGGCCCATGGAGCGGAACTCGAAGCGCTGGCAGCGGGATTGGACCGTGGCGGGGAACTGGTGGATCTCGGTGGAAGCCAGGATGAAGATGACGTGGGCCGGCGGCTCCTCCAGGGTTTTCAGGAAGGCGTCGAAAGCCGGCCGGGTGATGCGGTGGGCTTCGTCGAAGATATAAACCTTGTACTTGGCCTTGGCCGGGTAGGTGCCCACCTGCTCCTGCAGGTTGCGGATGTCCTCCACGCGGTTGAAGGAGGCCGCGT
This sequence comes from bacterium, assembly GCA_025980505.1. GTDB lineage: Bacteria > Oederibacteriota > Muellerivitia > Muellerivitales > Muellerivitaceae > JAICXI01. Next base: position 6,635 of record JAICXI010000105.1, read on the forward strand.
CGATTTCGATGACGTCCATTGGCGACCCCTGGTTGATCTCCTCGCACAGTTTGCTGGAGTTGCCGGGCTCGGTGTCCTTGGGGTTGCTGCAGTTGAGGGCCTTGTCGATGATGCGGGCGGTGGTTGTTTGACCCAC
>JAICXI010000425.1 GCA_025980505.1 bacterium
CGGGTTCCGCCCGAGGGGAAGGAAGAGGCGTCCGGCTCGCCTTTGATGAGGGTCTTGCCGTCGAATTCGGCCAAAGCCCCACCCTCGGCGGTGGGTTCCAGGAAGGTATCGTGCTTTTCCGCCGACAACCCCGTCATGGGGATGAACCAGTGGGTGTAGTGGGAGGCGCCGTGCGACAGGGCCCATTCCTTCATGCCTTGGGCCACTTGGTCGGCGATGGAGGCGTCGAGCGGTTCGCCCTTCAAGGTGGTGGCGCGAAGCTTCTTATAGACGTCCTTGGACAGGAACTGTTTCTGGGCCGTGTCATTGAAGACCAACGAACCGTAAATCTCGTGGCCGGGCTCGGACTTGTAGTTTTCGACGGGCGGGACTTCCCGGCCGATGGATAAGGCGACCTTCTTGCGGGGAGAGGACATTGCTCTGGCTCCTTGAAATAATTTAAAGTCGGAACGGCTTTACAGCAGAGAAGCGATACGGCAAAACAACCTTCCTCAAGGCAAGGCGAACGGCGGTTGGCGTTGGAAAAGCGTGGGAATGAATTAGCGGACACGAAAGGGTAACTTTACGCCAAAAATTCTTCAAGGGTTTTTGGGGACATTTTGGAACAAGGGCGGCATTTTGGAAAAACGAAACAACTTTGTAGCCCGGGATTGTCGCGTTCCTACAAATTCGTTTGATTTATTGATTTTAAAGGGTTGCCAGGGCGAAGGCCGCCGCGGAATCCCCGGCTGGAATCAACCCGGATCGGAGAAACCTTTTTCAATAGGGAATCGCCGAAAAAACAAGATCCAGGAGCCGCCGATGAAGGGGATGGAAAACGGCCTTGGATTCCAAAGGCACCCGCAAGGACCGGGAGCCGCCGGCAAAAAAAGATTTGGAGGATCTAAAGCAGGCGCCGCTGGGTCCAGCCGAACTTTTTCTTGGCCTGGGCCATGCATTGGTCGTAAAGGGCCCGGGTCTTGAGGAATCCGTACCTTTCTTCCTCGGCCTTGGAAGCATAGGGACCCTCCTCGACCACGGCCGAGATCAAAAACCGTGCCTTGGCCGAGGCCAGTTTGGCCAGCCACTCCACATAGTCGTTCTCAACGGCCAGGGTCCGGCCGTACCGGCCGGCGCACTCCTCCAATTGCCCGTCGTTCAGGATTCCCTGGCAAAGCAGGGCCCAAAGCAGGTTCCGGGCCCGGCGCATGTAGGCGTATTTTTTCTCGCCCTTTTCCATGATTTCCCGGATGAGCCTTGTCAGGCGGTAATGGACCTTGTAGCAAAGCACGATCTTTTTCGGGTCCACCTGCAGCCTTTCCGCCGAGAAGACCTTTTCATATTCTTTTTCATCCTCAAAGACTTCCTGCAGGCGGGACATCTTGTCCAGTTCACCGTCGGAAGCCAGGAAAGTCTGGGCCAGCTTCAGCATTTCCACGGCCTTCCCTTCCCGGATCTCCATTTCCTCCAAGTCCTCCGGCGTGAGGCTGGAGAAGGCCTTTTCTTGCCTTTCGTAATAAAGCCCCAGGTCTTCCCTCAATTTGTCCTGGAGTTCCAACTGGATCATGTCGTTGGCGTGGAGGTTCCAAGGCTTGACCGGGTTCTGCCGGTTGTTGTTGATCGCCACTTCCAGCACGAATTCGTTTTGGGCGTCGGTGATGATCTTGCACAGCACCCAAAGCTCTTCCAGGGCGGCCTGCCTTCCCTTTTGCCGGACCTCCTCCCCGTGGGCCGTGAGAAACCGGTCCAAGGTGGTGATGGTCTGGGCCCCGTTCAGCAGCCTCGGTTCGGTGAGGATGAACCGGTTTTTTTCCACCTCGATCTTGCCGGCGAAAAGGGTCACGCCGTTATGGTGGAAGGCGAAAACCGAAGGATCGCCCCCGGGGTTCAAGACCAGGCGTTCCAGCGCCTCGAAGACGGAGCGGTTGGTGACCGCATCCTCCGACAGGCTGGCCCGGATATTGCGTTCGAAAAAGCGGTAGTTCATTTCCTTATACATGGCGTGAAGGTCGACCAGGCGGGCGAATCCAACCCACATGGCTTCCCCACCGGGACCGCTTCGCTCCAGGGTTTCGGCCACCCGCAGGGGATAGCGGTGGGTGACCCGCTGGTGCGCAATAGCCCCCAATTTCCCGTCCCGGGCCGAGAGGAACTGGAAAACCAGGGTGACCGGCCTGCCGAAAAACTGGTCGACCAGGTATTTCTTGCCTTCCAGGTCCTCCCGCAATTTCTCATAAACCATGCTGCGCTCCGCTTCCTGCGGATCGCCGTTGAAGACTAAATGGATGAAAACCCGCTCCACCACCCCCTGGTAATTGAGCATCCGGCTTTTGAGTTGGAGGAAAAATGAATC
>JAICXI010000086.1 GCA_025980505.1 bacterium
AATAATCGTCGTTGGAAGTGAAGCTGGCGGGCCCCAGAACCTTGGTAATGCCGTTGTTTTTCAGGAATTGCTCGGCTTCCCGGAAAAGGGCTTGGGCCACCGAAACGTCTTGGATGCACTCGAACCAACCGAAATGACCGGTTTTTTCATTCCAGTGCTTGATGTAATTGTCGTCGACGCTGGCGGAAATACGGCCGACGATTTCACCCCGGTCGTTATAAGCCGCGAAGAGGGCCACTTTGGCGTGGTCGTGGAAGGGGTTCTTTTGAGGGTCGAGCAGGCCGCGCTGGTCGGGAAGGAAGGGAGGCACCCAGTTGGGGTCGCGTTTCGCGTTGGGGGCGGCGTAGAGCTTCCAGGGAAGGTGTAGAAAGGCTTCAATGCCTTTTTTGTCGTTTAAATCGATCGTCTTGACGGTCACGGACATTATTTCCTCCATTTAAAAGTAGTTTTGAATGATGAACCTGGAAAAGTTGTGAAGTTTTACCAAGGAAAATGGATCTTCATTCATCGTTCATTGATGGGGCCATCGGAAGCCTGCGGGTTTTCCTTATACGGCGACGCCCGAAGGGATGAGCCCGTATTTTTTTCCGACCTTTCGGAAGCTTTCCAAAACGTGGTCCAGTTGGGCGTCAGTGTGGGTGGCGGTATAACTGGTGCGGATCAGGGTCTGGTCGGGCGGCACGGCGGGGGAAACCACGGGAGTGGCGAAAACGCCCATCTCGCCCAATTCCTTGGTGATGGCGAAGGTTTTCATGTTGTCGCCCACCATCAAGGGGATGATGGCGGAGTTGGTGTTGAGCGTGTTCCACCCCATGGCTTTGAACTCCGAGCGCATGCGCTTAATGATGACCCAAAGCCGCTCGCGGCGCTCGGGTTCCCGCTTGATGATTTCCAGGCTTTTGAGGGCGGCCGCCGTATCGGCGGGGGAAAGGCTGGCCGTGAAGATCAAGGGCCTGCTGTTGTGCCGTAAATAATCGACTACCTTATGGGTGGAAGCGATAAAGCCGCCGATGGAAACGAGGGACTTGGAAAAGGTGCCCATCACCATATCCACGTCCTTCTGCACCCCGAAATGGGCGCCGGTGCCTTCGCCCTTGGGGCCCAAGACCCCGAGGGAATGGGCCTCATCCACCATGAGCCTGGCACCGTGCTTTTTCTTCAACTCCACGATTTTGGCAAGTTCGGCCACGTCGCCCCCCATGGAGAAGACGCCGTCCGTGACGATCAACACGGGGCTGTCCTTATGGTTGGCCAGGACCCTGTCCAGGTCTTCCATGTTGCTGTGCTCATACTTGATGGTTTTGGCGAAGGAAAGCTTGCAGCCGTCCACGATAGAAGCGTGGTTCTCCCGGTCGGAGATGATGTAATCGCCCCGGGTGGCAATGGTGGAAAGGGCCCCCAGGTTGGCCAGGAATCCGGCGGAATAAACCAGAGCCGACTCCATGTGCACGAAGTCGGCGAGTTTTTCCTCGAGCTCCACCCGGATGTCCAAAGTACCGTTCAAGAAGGGTGATCCCGTGCAGGCTGAACCGTACTTGCGGGTGGCTTGGACCATGGCTTCCAGGACCTCGGGATGGGTGACCAGCCCCAGGTAGTTGTTGGAGCCCACCATGATCATTTTTTTGCCGCCGATGGTGACTTCCGTCCCCAGTTGGGCGGTGTTGGGACGAAAATAGGGGTAAACACCCGCTTTTCGCACATCATCCGCGGCGGTCCAATTGTTGGCTTTATCAAAAATGTCCATGATTCCTCTGTTCTTTGTAAGGATGTACGTCGGCGTTTTGTCCCAAGGACGGTTGAATAAGACCCGACTCCTATAGCCCGAAATATAACGGGCCCAGTGCCACGCCTCCCTCCCCGAAAAAATTGTTTTTCAGAAGGGCGATATGCATAATGTCTTCGGGTTATCCCCGATTTTCGTTGATTTCAAACGAAAAGGCCAAGGGGAAGGTGGTCGAATAACGGGGCATTATAAGCAAAGGACCCCGACTTGTTCAAATATTTTGACCTTGGGCCGGATCGAGAAACTTCCTTTCAAACAAGAAGGCTTTGGGAAATCGGTGCTATACCGACCTCCTTATTGATCCTGAATTTGGGTGGGTCGGCATGCGCCGATATTCATTGAACATAAACGGGATCGAGGACATCGGTGCTATGCCGACCTCCTTATTGATCCTGAATTTGGGTGGGTCGGCATGAAATTTCTATCGCCTGTTTTAATAACGGGGGCCAGCGGGTTCGTCGGTAGCCACTTGGCCGAGGCCCTTGCGCGGCGAAAAGTCAAAGTAAAGCTCCTGGTCCGCCCCACCAGCCGATTGTCTTTCCAACCGACCTCTTGGATGGAGCTTTGTGCCGGGGACGTGACGGATTTGGAATCGGTGAAAAAGGCCGTGAAGGGCGTTAAAGTCGTTTACCACTTGGCCGGCGTTTTGAGAGGGGCGGATTTCAAGGCTTATGAGAGGGTGAATGTGGGTGGCGCCCGGAACATTTGTGCCGCCGTCGAAGCGGAGAAAGGCTTTAAACGGCTGGTTTACGTAAGCTCCCTTTCCGCGGCGGGGCCCTCACCGAAGGGTGGTGAAATCGATGAAACCGTCCCCTGCCATCCCCTCAGCTTTTACGGGCAAACCAAGCGGATGGGCGAGGAAGTCGTCCTGTCCCATGGAAAAAAATATGAAGTGACAGTCCTTCGGCCGGGAGCGGTGTATGGGCCGCGGGAAACGGATATTTTTGAATATTTCAAAATGGTCCACAAGGGATGGGTGGTCAATGGCGGGGACGGCGCCCAAAGGGTGAGCTTTGTCCACGTGTCCGACCTAGTGGAAGCGATCCTACTGGCGGCCCATTCCCCCAAGGCCAAGGGCCAGGTTTTCTTCGTTTCCGACGGACGGAGCCTGGACTGGAACGGTCTTTCCGCCTTGATCGGAAAGACCCTCAAAAAACCGTACAAAACATTCAATGTCCCCCTCGGACTGGTTAGAATGGTGGCTTCCTTGGGGGATTGGGTGGGCCGATGGACGGGAATATCCCTCCTGCCTCCCATTGTCAGCAGCGACAAAGTGAAGGAGGGCGGGGCTTCCGGGTGGGTCTGCAGCAACCGAAAGATCCGGGGGCTCTTGGGATTTAAACCGAAGTTTGATATGGAAGAGGGGATCCGAAACACGGCCGAATTTTACCAAACGGCTGGATGGCTGTAACGATGGCCCCGCCGGGGTCGAAGGGAAGGCAAGCCCGTACAGAATCCTAAAGCCGATGATTTATGGCGGATTTCCAGAGGAGGCGAAATGAAAGGTTCCAATATCCGAAAAATTTTCCTGTGCCTGGGGCTTTGTTTCCCGTGGCCCCATACGGCTTTGGCGCAAAACCAATGGATGGAATCGATCCTGCCCACGGACGATTTGCTGGAAAACCTGCCCTGGCTGGGCGACGACGGAAAGGTGGAAAGCAGGGGCTTGTTTGATTTTGAGGATGTGCGTGGGGCGGGTCAAAAGGACCTGATCCTCATCTATCGGCAATCGGCGCCGGTCAGTGAATTGGACAAACCCCATGATCAAACCCTGGTCGTTTGTTTCTACGACTCCAAGCAAAATAAATACGTCAAAAATTTCCAGGATGAAGGCGGTACCATTCGGTGGGTCAAGATCGTCAAAGACCCCGCGGAACCCGCGCCCTTCCTGTTCTTTCAACGGGACGACTTGAAGGGGAGCCAGGTTTTAAAAGGCTTCGTTTATTCCGCCGGCACCCTGAAACAAGTGCTGGACGCATCGGCGGCCCAAATCTACGCCCGCTTGGCCAATGGAAACAAGGGGCTGGAGATTTGGGGGGCTTCCAAAGATTTCCCGAAGGATGAAGGCTCAGCCGACCACGTTTTTTCATGGAACGGGGCCCAATCCCGGTTCGCGGAAGCCAAACCGGCGGCCGGCGGGTTGGCGGGTTGGAGCGGTTCGTCGATCGCGGTTCCGGTGGTCCAAACCGCCGCCGCGCCTCAAACGGTGGCCGCGGTCCATCATGCTTCGAAGAACGGCTGGTGGGATGACCCCATGGACCCGCAGGCGGCCTCGGCCAAGTTGAACAAGGAATTGGTTCCGGACTTGATTAAAAAAGGGCAGATCGCGACTTTGGGACAGAAGGCCAAAGCCTTTTTCGCCGAGCTTCAAAAACAAAAGGTCTCCGGCAAGGATATCAACGGCATGAGGTCGGGCTATTACACGGCGGTGGCTACCACCCTTTTGGACATGGGAAGCAAGAAGGATGCGGCCTACTACTTGAAAATCGCCTTGTCCTTCCAAGCGGACAATCCGGACGCGGTGGCGCTCAAGGCCAAGTTGGCGCCCTGAAAACCGGTTGGGACATGGATTGGATCGGCCCCAAAGCCCGGGTTTTGAACCTGGGCTTTTTTGTGAAGAAAGTCTCAGGCCCCAAACCAAAAGGCCACGAACCCCGTCCGGTCCACGGTTTTGGAATAGGGGTGGTGCACCAAGCCTTCCCTTAGGGGGGCCGAGTACCACCATTTTTTCTTCATAAAACACAAAAGCCATGGACCCGTTCAGGTCCACGGCTTTTGATTGATAAAAATGGTGCCCGAGGCGGGACTCGAACCCGCACGGGTTTCCCCATACGCACCTCAAGCGTACGTGTCTGCCATTTCACCACCCGGGCTTTTCGAAAAGGGATTTCCCCCCAGCGAAAAAGAAGCCGTATTATAGCTACGTTTGTTCGCCGATCAAGTCTCATCCCTTGGGCTGAAAAGGGGCAACGTGTCGAAACCACAGGTGAAAAGCCTATTCTCCCTCCTGATTCTTATTGTTTTTATTTATGGAATGGGTTTCCCGGCTTTTTTCCCCTCCTTGCGCCTTTGGCATGAAACCGGGTGGGCGGGTTCGTTGTTTTTGACTCTTTGGATCCAAAGGTTGGCGTCCTTTTTATGGATCCCGCTGGTCGGCCTGGGTTTTGGGGGCTGGAACCGCAGGTTGCGGTCCTTGTTTTTTCCCCGGTTCGAAAAATCCGCCGCCGGATTGCTTGGCTTTTCCATGGGCCTGGCTTTTTTTTCCCTTTATGTCTTTGGACTGGCGGCCAATGGAATCCTTTATTGGCCCCTCACCGCCCTGTTCTTTATTCCGCAATTGCCGGAAGGATGGCGGGAATGGAGAGAAGGGGCCCTTTCATGGCCGAAACCGGTGAAAAGCAACTGGGCCCTCCTGTTGCTGGTCCTCCCGCTTCTCTTATGGGCTTTTGAGTATTTGTCCGGGCCCATCGTTTGGGACGCCATTTTGGACCACTACCGATATGCCCGTGAAGTCTCCCGCCTCCACCAGACCCTTTTCCATTGGACCAACCACACGGGCGACATGCCCAAAGCCGCGGAACTGGTATTGGCCGGATTTTGGAACCTGGGCGGGGAAAGCCTTTCCAAACTCTTCAGCGCCTTGCCGGCTTTTTTTACTTCCTGGCTGTTCCTGGTTTTTGCCCGCGAATGGAAGGGAAGCGCCCTTCGGACGGCCTGGATTTTTTGGACCTGTCCCTTTTTCCTGGCCCTTTACTCCTGGGGCTATATTGAAGGCTTCCTGGCTTTTTTCGAGGTCCTCGCCCTCTTTTGTTTTTGGAAGTCGACGGAAGAACCCAAGAAAAAAGAATGGCCGGTCCTGGCGGCTTTTTTCCTGGGCATGGCTTTTGCCGTCAAATACACGGCCGTTTTGGCCATCGTCTCCATTGCGTGCATGGCGATTTTCCGGAAGATAATCCGAAAAGCGCCTTTGGGAATCGATGGGGCGTCCCTTTTAGCCTTTTCCCTTCCGGTGCTCCCATGGCTTTTGAAAAACGAGTTGGCTTTCGGCAACCCCTTTTATCCCCTGGCGACCTCCTTTTTCGGCAGCCCGGTTGGGTACGGCCCCGAATTGGAGAGGGGCCTCCTGGCCGACACGGGCCTGCCGCATTGGGGGAACTTCCTTGTCCCGTTGTGGACGATATGGAATTCCTTCTTTACCCTTTCCAACGCCGTCGGTGCGGCTTGGACGCCCTTGGCGGCCATGGGCCTTCCGTGGTTTTGGAGCGCCTTGAAAAAACGCCAAGGGGTTTTTGTCTTCGCTTTTTCCACGCTGTTTTTTCTGGGATGGATTTTTTTGAGCACCAGCTTGCGGCACGCTTGCGGCGGGGCGGTGGCGCTGGTTCTCCTGGCGTCCATGGCATGGGAGGAGGCGTTTCGGCGAAAAGCCGGGGCCGGGATTTTGTTCGGCCTTGGAGCCGCATGTTCCCTTTGGCTTTGCCTTTCGGCCCAACTCCAAACCACCGCGCCTTACGCTTCGGCTTTGGGGTTGGAGGACAATTTGGCGCGGCTCAAGAGGAACTACACCTACGACTCGGACACTTACGCGGCTTACCGCTTCATTGAAGACCATTCGGACCCCTGGGATCGGGTCGTGGCTTTCGCCGTGTTCCAAACCTATCCCTTGCGGCGAATCACTTTCGTCGATTTCAAATGGAAACGGCCCCTGTTTTTACAATGGGCTTCGGATTGTAAAACGGCGCAACAGCTGGCGGACCTCCTCCACCAAAAAGGGGTCGCTTATTTTTTATACCAGGAGTGGGAAGCGGCGGCCATGTCCCGGCTGGAAAGGGACTTCGACCTGCAAGGGATGCCGAAGGCCGAATATGTACGGTTCTGGCGATATTACACCGAGCCGGCGGCGGTTTATGAAAACAGCACCGTTTATCGGGTTCGGGCGACTCCCCTGGGCTCTCCCCGGAAACTGGACCAACTGCCGGGACTTCAGGAAAAAGGGGCAAAACGTTTGTGAAGGCAGGGTAGGGGGAAGCCTATTTCTGGCCGTAAAGAAGGGGATTGGGCTTTACCTCGCATTCGGTGGCGATTTTGATGTTTTGAACCCTTCCTTGGGCCCGCAATTCGTAAAGGCGGGGAACCACCTGGTCCCGCAGGCTGATGGGGGATATGGGATTGATGAAGATCTTGGTTCCGCCCTCGAAACCGGCCGGATTGACGGTCCTCCATTTGATCAAAATGTGCCAGGGCATGACGTTTACGGCGTCCCTGGGCGAATAATACCATTCTTCATTGCAGGGAATCTGGCTCCCCATGGCCGCGTGGCAGGCATGGACCAGGTCCGAAAAGCCCTTCAACTCCTCCTCCCGGTGCTCCTCGGGCCGGGCGTGGCGGCTTTTGGAATAAATGGCCAGGGTGGGATAACGGTGGCCGATTTCGGACAAGG
>JAICXI010000189.1 GCA_025980505.1 bacterium
CTAGCAGCTTTGGCAAAAAACAGCTGAAGGCCCATCAATTTTCGTCAAGGATATTTCTTGAAAATCGCCCTGGTCACCGACACTTATTTTCCCCGCATCAACGGCGTTTCCACCTCCACCCAGATCTTCGGGGAGGAATTCGCCAAGCTGGGTCACGAGGTCCACGTTTACGCACCCTCCTTCCCCAACCAGATCGACGAAAACGACCACCTGAAGGTCTTCCGCTTCCCCTCCATGTACTTGTTCTTCGACCCCGAGGACCGGCTGGCCAAGCCCTGGGAGGACCGGAAGCTGGTCCGGCAGTTCATCGACGCCAAATACGACATCGTTCACACCCAGACGCCCTTCACCTTGGGCGGCCCGGCGGTGAAATGGGCCCGGAAATCCGGCGCCAAGGTGGTGCACACCTACCACACCCTTTTCGCCGCTTATGTCGAGCATTACCTCTGGTTCCTGCCCAAAGCCCTCAGCGTTTGGTACGCCAAAAACGCCAGCCGGCGCTACTGCAATTCCTGCGACCTGGTCATCACCCCCTCCACCGAGATGCGCAACGTCCTTTTGAGCTACAAGGTCTCCAAGCCCGTTGAAGTGATCCCCACGGGCATCCGGCTGAAGCGCTTCGAGGGCAAGGACGGGGAACGGTTCCGCAAGATGAAGGGCTACGGGCCGGGGGACCGGGTGGTGCTTTTCATGGGCCGGGTGGCCGAGGAGAAAAACATCGACTTCCTCATGCGGGTGGTCCACCGCTTGAAGCCCCGAATCCCGGATCTCCAATTCCTCATCGCGGGGGAAGGGGCGGCCAAGAGGGGACTGGAAAAAATGGCGGAGGACATGGGGATGGACGGTTACGTGCATTTCGCCGGTTACCTGAGCAAGGAGGACTGGCGGGATTGCTACGCCGGCGCGGACCTTTTCGTTTTCGCTTCCGTGACCGAAACCCAGGGCCTGGTGGTGACCGAAGCCATGGCCGCGGCGACCCCGGTGGTGGCCGTGGGGGAAATGGGAATCAAGGACGTCATGGCCTCGGGCCGGGGCGGCTTGGTGACCCGCCTGGACCAGGAGGAGTTCACCGAGGCGGTTTACCGGATGCTGTCCGACAAGGCCCTCTATGCGCAAAAAAAATCCGAAACCCTCTCCGAGGCCGAAAAATGGTCCTCCGGCGCCATGGCCCGGCGCATGCTCGAAACCTATGAAAAAATCCTCAAGGCATAGCCTGGACCGCCAAGGCACAAGGACGCCAAGAGGGAAAAAATTTTTTTCCCGCTTTTTAGTTCTTGCGGTGTCTTTATGCCTTGGCGGTGAAATTTGTTTTTCGCCTTTCCGGGCTTTTGCGCAAGACGAATGGTCCTTCCTGCCGGGCAGGGCCCTTTTCCGGCCCTTGATCGCCGACCCCCGGGAGCCCCAGACCGGCCTCTTGGGCCGCCTGGACGCCGCCCGCTACGAGGGGGAAGTGGGGGCCTTCGTGGAACTGTTGCGTTACTCGCCGAAGGACGGAACCCAATGGGCCTGGGGGATACTGGGGTCGGGCTTCATCCTTTTGGACGAGAACGGGGCCACCTTTCCCATGCGCGCGGGCGATTGGTACGCCGGGACTTATTTGAGCGGGGCCTCGGGCCCCTTTTCCCACCGCCTGGAGTTCGTGCACCAAAGCGCCCACTTGGGCGACTCCTTACAAGGCCTGCAAGCCCCCTTTTTCTTCAGCCGGGAAAACTTCAATTACACTTTTTCCTTCGCGCCCTCCCGGGATTTCCGCCTTTACGCCGGGTTGGGGGCCTGGGAAAACATGTACCCGTCGGGCCCGCCGCTTTTCGCCTCCCTGGGCGCCGAATTTTTTTCGTCCCCCTTCCGTCCCTGGGGCTCCTGGATGCGGGGTTATTTCGCCTGCAACTTTAAATGGAAGCAGGAGACGGGGATCGTGGACAAGGCCCTCCAACTGGGCCTGCAATGGAAATCGAAGGAAGAAGAAGCCCGGGCCCTGAGGCTGGCCCTCCTTTATTACAGCGGCGATTCGGAGTACGGCCAGTTTTACCGGGATTGGGACGAGCATTGGTCCCTGGCCTTGTTTTTTGATTATTGAAAAAGGGTGGGCCCCGTCCGTCGCGAAGACGGCGGTGGACAAATCTTTCTTAGTTATCCGGCGGGATTAAACCATGACCAACAGCCCCAAGATCCGTTCCTTTCTCCTCCCCTTGCCTTCCTTCACACCTTCGCGTCTTCGAGCTGGACTTGCTTTCCTGGTTTTTTGCTGGTGGTTATTCCCGCCCGCTGCACGGGCGGGCGCGGAATCCTGGTCGTTCCTTCCCGCCGAACCGCTGTTCGCCCCCCTGGTCGGCGACCTGCGGGAACCGCATGAAGGCTTGGTGGCCCAAACCAACCAAAGCCGTTACGAGGGGGCCATCGGCGAGGCCATTGAAATCCTCCAGTGGCACCCGGGGGACGGCACGCACTGGGGCTGGGGCATCTCGGGCGCCAGTTACATCGAGTTGGACTCCGTGGGGAATTTCGTCTATCCCGAGAGGATCAGCGACTGGTACCTGGGCGTTTATTTCAGCCAGTCCGCGGGTGCTTTTTCCCACCGCCTGGAATACCTGCATGTGAGCTCCCACCTGGGAGACGAACTTTTCAGCGAGGTTCAACGATTCGTTTACACGAGGGAGAGCTTCCGCTTCACCACTTCCTGCGAACCCGCCCCTTCCTTCCGCCTTTACGGCGGGGTGGGCTATTACCCCCACATGGCGCCGGAGGACAACCGTTTTTTCGCCCACGCGGGGGCCGAAATTTACAGCGGTTTTTTCCCGATGCCGGGAGGCACTTGGGGCCGGGGTTACTTCACCTATGACGCCAAGTGGAAGGGGGAAGCGGGCGGGGTGTTGGACCAGACCTTTGAGGCGGGGGTCCAATGGAAGTGGAAAAAGGACTCCCGTCCAGCCGTCCGCCTGGCGGTCCTTTATTACAACGGCAACTCCGAGTACGGGCAGTTTTACCGGCAAGGCGACTCCCATTTCGGCCTGGCGGCTTTCTTCGATCCTTGAGGCTTTGAACTTACACATCCTAATGTGTGAAATTAAACACATCGGGAGGTTCCCCGTGCCCACCAACCGGGCCATCGACGACCACTTGTTGACGTCCGCGCAGAAAATAAGCGGTTTCAAGACCCTAAAAGAGACCGTCAACCAGGCGTTGCGCGAGTTCATTCAACGCCGCAAGCAGCAGGGGATACTCGACTTATTCGGGACCGTTGAATATGACCGGGACTACGGCTGCAAGAAACTCCGGAACCGCAAGTGAAGGCCCTCGTGGACACTTCCGTGTGGTCTCCGGCGTTAAGGCGCAAGCCGAAATCCAACGGGGAGGAGCTTGCCGTCCACGAACTGCGGGAACTGGCGCGGGAAGGCCGGGTCGTGATGATCGGCCCCATACGGCAGGAATTGCTTTCCGGATGGTCGAACCGGGCGAAATGCGAAGAGCTCCGGGAAAAACTGAGGGCTTTCGAAGATTGGGAACTCACCCGGGAGTATTACGAGACGGCGGCGGAAATTTCGAACGGTTGCCGCCGGCACGGCGTCCAGGGCTCCGCCGTTGATTTTCCGATCTGCGCCGTGGGCCGCCACGCGGATGTTCCCATCTTCGCCTTGGACATGGATTTTGAACGTTACCGGCCCTTGCGCGCGCATCAAGCTCCATGCTGCCCGGGACAAAAGCCGGTGGCCGGAGCAATGAAAACAGGGGAGCGGTGAAAAGGTTGCCCTGCCAACCGCCCGGCAAACCGCCGCGGAAAAAGTTGATTTTAAAATTTCTTGAACTTAAGTCCCACCGGTTGTATAGTCCGTTTGAGCAGGCCCCAAGCCCTTCCCAACCCCTATAAACCGTCGATGGAGGCAGGATGACGCCCGTAAGCACCCCCCTGACCCCCGAAACCGAAACGGCCGCTTCCCCCTTTTACCAGCTTCTCCAACAGATCCCCCTTCAATGTTTTGAACAGGAACGCTTCCTCCAGGCCGAGCTTTTGGGCGTCCAGGTTTACCCGGAAAAGGGGATCCTGGTCCTCCGGCTGAGGATGGGGGCGGCCGTCCCGGCGGATACCTACGCCAACGTCACCCGTTATTTAAAGGAAAGCCTGCCGGGGGTTTCCCGGGTGGTCTTGGACGTCCATTACGCCCCTTCCGCCGTGACACCGGCCGACTATGTCGCTTCCCACGGGAAGGAACTGATCTTTTGCGCGGCCGAGGAAGCGGACATCGCCGAAGGCTGGTTTTCCCATTACCGGATCGAGGTGAATGGTTCGGACCTTTCCTTCCAGGTCCCCCACGAGCTGGCGCGCCAGCAACTGGAACGCAAGCTTCTGGTCAAGACCCTGGAGGATCTCTTGAAGGCCCGCCTGGGCGCCGCCGTCAAGGTGGAACTGGCCATCAACGCCGCCATCCTTCCGGAAATACCGGCGATGGCCGAGGAAAAACCCGCGGATTTCAACGCCGCCCCCAAGGCGGCCGCCTCCGTGGTGGTCTACGGGCGCAAGATCGCCGAGGTCCCCCAATCCATGAACGTGAAGGACGAGTGCAACGGCTTCGTGGCCCAGGGGGAGATCATCCTTTTCGAGCAAATCCAGACCCGCAGCGGGCGGTTCCTGATCAAGATGACCATCACCGATTACACCGATTCCCTGGATGTGCGCCTTTTCCTGGAAGGGGAC
>JAICXI010000421.1 GCA_025980505.1 bacterium
CATCATCGGCAGCCAGCTGGCCAAGCGGGACCCGCGCCTGTTCATGCTCTGGGGCATCTTCATCACGGACGTGGCGCTGGTCATGATCGCCCATTTCACGCCCCAATCCTCCTACTGGGACCTGTTCTGGCCCCTCCTGATCCGGGGGCTCGGCATGGCCGCGCTGTTCATCCCCATCAATGCGGTCGTCCTGGGGGATTTCAAGGGGCCGGCCCTGGGGCAGGCCGCCGGCATCATGAACCTTTCCCGGCAGTTGGGGGGGAGCCTGGGGATCGCGGTGCTTTCCACCATGTTCAGCCAATCCTCCGACGCCGCCTACGACCACCTGCGCCAGTACATCAGCCCCCTCACCATGGGTTTCAGCCAATGGGCCCGCGGGGCCCAGGCCCTGGCCTACCGTCTTTCCGACCAAGTGGGCTTCTACCACCCGGATACGCTGCTCATCAAGGAAGCTTATTTCCGCGTGAAGAAACAGGCCTTTGTCATGGCCTTCGACCAGATGGGGTGGGTCATGGTCATCGGGTTCGCCATTGCGGCCATCCCCATTTTGTTCATGGGAAGACCCAAGTACCTGTCCGGGTCGACACAGGCGCACTAAACAAGACAAGTGACTACAAACCAGGGCACCAAAGTTCACCCGGAACGACGAAAAGATTGAATCTGTTTGGAATTAAGCCTTCCTGTCTTTCGTTGTTCTGGGTGTCCTGGGTGGTTCAATGCTCTTTGTTTTTGGTTTCCGTCCCTAAAATCAAGTCGTTTTGTTTGGCCTTTCGGGGTGTCTTGGTGGTGAAATGGGCTTTGTAGGAGGCGTTTTAAATTCGAAGGATGGAGTGTCGAATGCCCCACTTGGTGGAGTCTCCGGTGGTCGTGAAGGCGGCGGGCAACAAGCCCAAGCGCATCGAGGAGTTTTTCGGGAAGGCCGGCACGAAAACTTCCGGCTTGAGTTTGGCCCGCATGGTGAGCCCGGGCGGATGGGAGGAGCCGGGCCAGAAGCCCGGATTCGACGAATATACCCTGGTGCTCAAGGGGCTGCTGCATGTGAAGACCCGGGAGGGGAGTTTGGACGTGGGACCGGGCCAGGCCGTTTGGGTGAAGAAGGGGGAATGGGTCCAATACAGCACCCCGATTTCCGAGGGGGCCGAATACGTTTCGGTTTGTGTGCCGGCTTTCTCGCCTGAAACCGTGCACCGGGACAAGGACTGACTTCCATAATCAGGATCGGAAGGAAAGGCCGGTACCCTGAACCACCTTTTTTATTCCAGGCCCAAAAGCGAACCGGGCTTCAGGGAGGGCAAAGGATGGAGACGCTGGCGCAGTTTCCCGTATCGAAGACACCGGCGCTGTACAGGATTCCGTCCGAGACGTTGAAATTGCAATGATAACTGGTGCCGCTGCCTGAACCGCCGCCGCCCACGAAACCACAGTTTCCGCTGCTACAAGTAACTCCGGTTGAAAAATTCAAGGTGTGGTTTCCGCTGCCCACGTTCTGGAAAGTGTAAGTTCCACCGTTGGGAACCGTATTGCCCCCGCCGCCGTCCAGATTGACGGTGATACCGCAATTATTGGTGTATTGGCTTATCACTTGGATAGACGCATGGTTGTTCTGGTTGCAACTAGCCATGAAGACCACCGAAGCGAATAAGCCCGCCACCAAGCCGAGGAATAAGATTCTTTCTTTCACGACAATCTCCTTCAGTAAAATGAAAAGACCTTGTGGGTCGGAGCGGGGTTGATTGTACCACCCTCCCTTAAAGGTTTTCAGGGAGTTGGACGCCTTTTTCCCTGAAAAATTTTTGTTTTGCGGGGAAAAAAGGCCGAATTCAAGGTCGAAAACCGCAGCCGATCGTCTAATTTCAAGAGGATTCCAATCCGAGGAGGGTTCCGTGGTCAAAGGCATTTGGATCGGGGTGGTACTGACAGTGGCTGGGATTTTGGCCGGAGGCTATCTTTTCATCTCTTTCGGCTGCATGCCGGCCAACGCGGACGGGAAACCTCCGGCCCTGGAAAAATGGATGGCCCGCACGTCCCTCCACGCCACGCTGAAGCGTGAGGCGCCCCAAACCCCCAACCCGGCGGCTTTGACCGGGGCCAACCTGGCTTCGGGGATCCATCTTTACGCGGCCCATTGCGCGGTTTGCCACGGTGCGGCGGACGGAAGGGCCTCCGCCATCGCGGTGGGGCTTTACCAGCACGCCCCCCAGCTGGCGAAGGACGGGGTGGAGGATGACCCGGATGGAATCATTTATTGGAAGGTCAAACACGGAATCCGCCTGACCGGCATGCCGGGCTTCAGCGGGACCTTGAGCGAGCAACAGATATGGCAACTGACCCTTTTCCTGAAGCACATGGAC
>JAICXI010000426.1 GCA_025980505.1 bacterium
TCGGCCGGTTGTGGCTCGCGGAATGAGGTGGAGCTGATCCCGCCGGGGCAAAGGACCCCGGCCGCGGAAATCAACGCGGTCTTCCTGAATTCGGACAACCATTTGACGCTGGCCGGTTTGAAGGGGAAGGTTGTGATCCTGGATTTTTGGGCGACATGGTGCGGCCCTTGCCGGTCGGAAATCCCGTCCCTGGTCAAACTCTATAACGAGTATCATGCCCGGGGCCTGGAGCTTTTGGGCCTGTCCGTGGAGGCCAATGACGGACAACCGCGGGATTACTTCAACAAATTCATCTCCAGTTACGCCATCCCCTATCCCATCGGCCTCGCCAGCATGGACACCTTGAAAAATTACGGAATCAACCCCATTCCCACCACTTTTTTTGTGGATAAATCGGGGAAGGTCGCCTTGTCGTTCGTGGGCGCCCATCCGGAAGATGATTTTTCGGCGGCCATTGAAAAACTTTTGGGGGAGTAATAACCTCACCGCATGCGCCTATTGCCGGCTATGCTTGCGGAAGCAAAAGGGGTATAATTTTTTAAACCAGGGATCGGGAGATGCCATGAGCCCATCACAGAACTCCGATGTGAGGGAAAGTTTCTTGGAACTTTACCGTGAACTTTTCTCGCACGTTTCCTACCTGGAGGTCGTGATCGAGCGCCTGGTCCACGGCCAGCATGTGGAGAGGGCCATGTTGGAAAACCACCTGGCCCAAATGATCGCCTCCATCGCGGTGAACCAGAAAAAATATTCCCGGGTCCGGGTCATTAAGAAGGTCCGCCGGGACCATCCGGATTACTTCCGGAACGAAATGTTGCGTGTTTCCAAGGTCATCAAGGGCCAGCTATCGGTGCTTTTAAAGACGTCCTTTTTGGTCGATAGCCGTGAGGTGGAAGAGGATTATCTTCAAACCTTGAGCGATGTGACGGATAATATCGCCGGCGCATTCCAGCATGTGGTCCGCTCCAATGTCTTGATGCCGGTCATGCTCAACTGACACAAGCCCATTACCCGATTCAACCGATGCAGCCGATCTGAAGGATAAGGAATTTCCGTGGCAAAAACTATTGTCAAAAACCAAGGGCGTGAGCACGAGGTTTTCAGCCAGTACCTGAAGGAAAAGGACCTGAAATTAACGGCCCAAAGGGAGCTGATCCTGGAAACCTTCCTGGGCCATCTCGGACATATCTCGGCGGAGGCGCTTTACCAAAAGGCCCGTGAAAAGCAGCCCCATGTGGGTTTTGCCACGGTTTATCGGACATTGAAACACATGACCCAATGCGGTTTGGCCCGGGAACTGGATTTTGGGGACGGCCGGATCCAATATGAATCGGATTTCAACCGGCAGCATCACGACCATATGATTTGCACCCATTGCGGGACTTACATCGAATTTTTGAATCCCCAAATCGAGGAGCTACAGGAACAAGTAAGCCGTAAACACGGGTTCAAAATCACTTCCCATCGCATGCAGCTGTACGGGCTGTGCCGGAAGTGCCAAAAAAGCCTTAAGTGAATCGCGGCATCGGGTTGGGCGGGCGATTGCCGCTACGGCCGGCTCGGAACGGCAAAGGGGAAACTTCATTTTTCAGGAGAGGCATATGACCGATTTTTTAGTTTCCCGGGCGACTCGGGACAAGCTCCAC
This sequence comes from bacterium, assembly GCA_025980505.1. Taxonomy (GTDB): domain Bacteria; phylum Oederibacteriota; class Muellerivitia; order Muellerivitales; family Muellerivitaceae; genus JAICXI01. The sequence goes on from JAICXI010000426.1 coordinate 1,647, forward strand.
GAAGAGCTTAACAAATTGAAAAGCGTGCGGCGGCCCCAAGTGGCCAAGGCCCTGGAAGAGGCCCGCGCGCACGGGGATTTGAAGGAAAACGCGGAATACGATGCGGCCAAGCAGGAGCAGGGCCTGTTGGAGGCCCGCATCCGCGAATTGGAAGACAAACTGTCCCGGGTCCGCATCCTGGAGGACGAGAACATCACCGGTGAACACGTCTCCATCGGGTGCAAGGTCACACTGAAGGATTTAAAGACCAAGGGCGAGGAAACCTACCGGCTGGTGGGCGAGGAAGAGACGAATTTCGCCCAGGGAAAAATCTCCATCCGCACGCCCATTGCCAAGGGGCTCATCGGCAAAAAAATCGGGGATAGGGTGGATATCCAGGTGCCGGCGGGGCTCCTGCAATACGAGGTCTTGAAGATCGAGGTGGCGACGGACTGACGGGCGGCGGAACGCCGAACCGCCCGTCTTGACATGGGAGGAAGGTTCCGGGTAGTATTCCACCAACAATTGAACGCTCTTATCCAGAGTGGCGGAGGGACAGGCCCTGTGAAGCCACGGCAACCAGGCCCCGAGAGGGGCTGTTAGGTGCCAACTCCTGCCTTCGGTTGAAACGGAAACGAACCGGGGGAAGATGAGAGATGGAAATCCCAAATTCAAAAAGGCTTCCATCTCTTCGAGAGA
>JAICXI010000069.1 GCA_025980505.1 bacterium
AGGCCCAGGCCGGCCAGGAATCCGACGGCGCGGGAATGGAGGCGGGCGCCTCTTCTCAGGGCAAGGCTTCCCTTGCGGACGCCCCCGCCTCGGAAACGGACGTTGCGGCCCCGGGGAACGGCCTGGCGGATCAGGGCGAAGCCGCCCTTCTCGGCCACGAGTTCCCGTTCGAGCACGGAATCGGCTCCCGCCGGGACCACGCACCCGGTCATGACGCGGAAACATTCGCCCGGTTTCAAGAGGCCTTGGGGGGGATCGCCGGCGTGCCGGGTCCCCCTGATTTTCAGGGAAAGGGGACCGGCCTTGGCGGCGGAACTCGTATCCGAGGCCTTCAGCGCGTAGCCGTCCATGGCGGAAACATCGTAAAGGGGGTAATCGGAAGGGGAACGGACGTCCCCGGCCAGGACCAGGCCGAGTCCCTGGGACAGCGGAACAAGGGCGGGAGGCAGGGAACGTGCGTTTTGAAGGATGAGGCGGCGCGCCTTCCGGACGGAGATCATGTGGCCTTCAATGCCCGGGCCTGGAATGCATGACTTCAAAAGCGTGCATCAAACCCGGGAAAAGGGCGGCCAGCCATTCCTGCGCCGCCTTGGGTGAACCCGGCAGGGTGACCAGGAGGCTCTTGCCCCGCTGGCCCGCGATGCCCCGGGAAAGCATGGCGAAGGGAGTGCGCCTTTGGCCGTAAGCGCGGGCGGTTTCGGCGATGCCGGGGATTTCCCGCTCGATCACCCGCCGGGCGGCCTCGACCGTCACGTCCCGGGGGGAAAGGCCGGGGCCGCCGCAGGTCAGGATCAGGTCCGTCCCCTTTTCGCAAAGGTCCCCCAAGAGGGAGGCGATCCGAGGTTCCTCGTCGGGGACCAGGTGATAGGAGCGTTTGCGGACTCCCATGGATTGGAGGCGGGCCAGGATCCTGGGGCCGCAGGCGTCCTTCCGGGTCCCCCGGCTGGAGCGGTCGGAAACCACGACCACGGCGGCCCGGAACCGCGGGGGCGGGGCGAAGGACCGGTCGGACTTGCCGCCGATTTTTTCCAGGAGTTTCACGCCCGTTATTTCCATCCCCTCGTCGATGGGTTTCAGCATGTCGTAAACCGTGAGCGCCGCAACGGTGGCGGCGGTCAAGGCTTCCATTTCCGCCCCGGTTTTGGCGGTCAGGGCCACCCTCGCCTCAATAAGGATCCGGCTCTTGCCGGTTTCCAACCGGACATCGACGGCTTCGAGGTTCAAGGGATGGCAATCCGGCAGCAACTCCGGCGTTTTCTTGGCGGCCATCATGCCGGCGGTGCGGGCCACGATGAGGACGTCCTTCTTGGGAAGGTCGTTGCGCTTCAGCCGCAGGATCGTTCCCGGCGCCGCCCGGACGACCGCCTGGGCCCGCGCCGTCCGCCGAGTTTCGGTTTTATGTTCAATGGAAATCAATGGAACCTCCCCGACCCCTGGCCCGGCGACACCGGGGCCGCCGTGCCAGGGGGGATTTAAACCAGCTTGAAAGCGGCCGCCATCAGCACAAGCCCCAAAGTGCGCCGGAACCATTTGACCGGCAACCGGTTGGCGCCCACCCATCCGCCCAAGACCCCGCCTAAGCAACCGCAGGCAATCCACAACCATTGAAGTTGAAGGCCGCCCGGTCCCGGAACGAGGCCCGCCAGGGCCGAGGCCGAATTCAAGACGATGAACCAGGCCGAGGAAGCCGCCGTCGTGCCCGGGGATGCCCAGCCGGTTAAAAGAAGGACCGGGCTTAAATAAATCCCGCCCCCCACGCCGGTGATGCCCGCGATAAGGCCCAGTAGGGCTCCCACCAAGAGGAGCACCCAAAGCCGGGGGGGGTGGGCCTCGGACTCTTCCGCCTTTTTCTGGAGCCAATCGTGCAAGATCAACCGCAGGGCGGCCAAGGCCAGGCAGGCGCCCAGGATCTTATTGGCCCCATCCACCGGCAGGGCCAGCTTGGCCCCCAGAAAGGCGCAAGGCATGGAGGCTGCAACCAAGGGCGCCAAGAGGTCCCAACGCAGGTACCCTTTGCGCGTGAAGGCATAGGCGGACAAGCCCGCCACGAAGAGGTTGAGGATAAGGACCTGGGCTTTCAAGCTTGGGGGGGCGAGTCCCAAAAGGACCCCGGCGGCGTAATAGCCGGAGGCTCCGCCGTGGCCTACGGAAGCGTAAAGGAAAGCCACGAATGTCACGGCCAAAGGAAACCAACGCATTTAAATCCTTTCGCTTGGTTTGTCATGGCAAGGCGGCTCTTTCTTGAGCCGACGTGGCCGTCCCAACCTCCAAGTGAACGGCCGCTTGGGGATGACGTTGGATCGCCGCCCCTTGAGGCGATGGGGGGCGCCCCGCAAGGACATCCCCAAAATGGGGCGGCATCGGATGAAGCGGGAATCGTGCCAAGTCCGCCCTTGGCATGTTTCCTGCTTTTTCAAAGCTATCCGGCCGGGGTTTAAGGGCAAGGGGCCCGGCCGGCGACAAAAGTGTAGACTTGCGCGGGAAGGGTACGACATTGCGGGACCGTTTTGGTCGGGAGATGAAAACCTTGAGGCTTTCGGTCACGGATCGTTGCGACTTGCGGTGCCGTTACTGCATGCCGAAGGAAGGCGTGGCCTGGCTCGGGAAGGAAAAGTTGCTGACCCTGGAGGAACAGGTCCGGGCGGTGGGGACTTTGGTGGAATTGGGGATCGAACGGATCAAGGTCACCGGCGGCGAGCCGCTCCTTTATCCGGGCCTTTCCGCGTTGCTGGAGCGGTTGTCGCGCCTGCCGCTGAAGGACCTGAGCCTGACCACCAACGGGATGCGGTTGGAATCCATGGCCCGGTCCCTTCGCAAGGCGGGGCTGAGGAGGGTGACGGTGAGCCTGGATTCCATGGATGAGGGGAGGTTTAAAGCCGTGACCCGGGGCGGAAATTTCAAGAAAGTCTGGAAAGGGTTGATGGCCGCCGAGGAAGAGGGGTTGACGCCCCTCAAGATCAACTGCGTGGCGCTCCGCGAGAACCGGGCCGACGTGGAGGAACTGGCGCGCCTCACCTTGGGCCATCCCTGGGAGGTCCGTTTCATCGAATATATGCCGGTGACGGCGTCGGTCCGGCTGGAACGTTCCGAAGGCGTGCCGCCGGGGGAAATCCGGGGGGCCCTTGAGGAGGCCTTCGGGAAGCTGGAACCGGTCCCGGGCTACGCCCACGCGCCTTCCGTGGATTACCGCCTGCCCCGCGCCCTCGGCAAGATCGGGTTCATCAGCTCGGTCAGTTGTTCCTTTTGCCCCCGTTGCGACCGGTTGCGTTTGTCGGCGGACGGGTTCCTCAAGCTGTGCATGGCCCATTCGGACGGGCTGGCGTTGAAACCCTTGCTTCAGGCGGGGGTTTCCGACGCGGAACTCCGGGAACAAATCTTAAGAGCCGTTTTCCATAAACCCGAAGGGCACGCTTTTTGGTTTGCCGCCCCGGCGGCGGGGGAAGCCATGTCCCGGATCGGGGGATGAAGCGGTTAAAATCGGGCCTTTAGGCGGCTTTCCAACGGCGCCACAGGGGCCGGGCGCCCGCAAAAGCCAATTAAACCTTGTGAATCCAATCGAATTCATGCTATAAATTTCGGGCTCCGCAAAAGCCCGGCCTTCAAGGCCGGCTTGGCGAAGCGGGCTTCGGCGGTTTACCGCCGGCCAATCTCTCACGCTTTTTCGACGTCCCCTTCAGTGGCCCGGACCCCCCGCTTGCGGGGCCGAGGGTTGGAAGGGGATTCACCCCGGGTGGAAAGAAAAAGCGGTGGAACAACTTAAGGAGTAATCCCATGATGTCCGTTTCGATGAAGCAGTTGCTGGAAGCCGGCGTGCATTTCGGCCACCAGACCCGCCGTTGGAATCCCAAGATGGCCCTCTATATCTTCGGAGAGCGCAACGGGATCCACATTATCGACCTCCAAAAAACCGTCAAGAAGCTCAAGGAAGCCTACCAGTTCGTCAAGGACCTGGCCGCTTCCGGCGAGACCATCGTTTTTGTCGGCACCAAGAAGCAGGCCCAGGACGCCATTAAGGAAGAAGCCCTGCGCTGCGGCATGCCTTACGTCAACTACCGCTGGCTGGGCGGCATGCTCACCAACTTCTCCACCATCAAGAAGTCGATCGGCTACCTGAAGGAACTGGAAAGCATTTCCGAGCAGGAAATGGCGGAACGCTCCAAGAAGGAACAAGCCGGGTTGAACAAGGACAAGCTGAAGCTCGAGCGGTCCCTGGGCGGCATCAAGAACATGCCCAAGCTGCCCGGCGCCATCTTCGTCATCGACACCAAGAAGGAACACATCGCCGTGCAGGAAGCCCGCAAACTGGGCATTCCCGTGGTGGCGGTGGTGGACACCAACTGCGACCCCGGCGAAATCGACGTGGTCGTGCCCGGTAACGACGACGCCATCCGCGCGGTCAAACTCATGACTTCGGTCATGGCCTCGGCCGTGCTGGAAGGCCGTTCCAAGGAACTGGAAGGCAAGGAAGTTTCGCCCGACGCGGCGGTGGGCCTGAGCGAGGTGGGCGCGGAAATGCTGGCCGCGGCCGAGCAGGCGCCCCCGGCGGGGACCGAAACGGCGGCCACCGAAGAGCTTAAAACGGCCGAAGAGCAAAAGGAAGAATCCGAGCTCCTGGTGGGCAGCGTGGAGACCCTGGCCGGCGACGCCAAAACCGTGGCGGTCATCGCGGATGAATTGGCCAATGAAAAGGTCGAACGCATCCGCACCAAGCGCGTCCGGGATGACAAGTCTTAACGAAGGCGACCGTTCTCATCGGCCGGGTGTGGGCCGGCTTTAAAGTCCCGACCCGACCGGCCCCATTTCATTCGTCGACATGAAGGAGCTTCCAATGGAGATCACTGCAACGGCGGTAAAGGAACTGCGCGAGAAGACCGGCGCGGGCATGATGGACTGCAAAAAGGCCCTGGCCGAGACCGCGGGCGATTTTGAGAAGGCCGTGGTTTGGCTGCGCGAGAAGGGCGTGGCCCAGGTGGCCAAGCGCTCGGGCCGCAGCGCCAACCAAGGCGTCATCGGCAGCTATATCCACGGCGGCAAGGTGGGCGTGCTGGTGGAGGTCAATTGCGAGACGGATTTCGTGGCCAAGACGGATGATTTCCAGAACCTGGCCAAGGAACTGGCCATGCAAGTGGCCGCCTCCTCCCCCAAGTACGTGGGCCGGGAGGAAGTCCCCGCGGCCGAACTGGACAAAGAACGGGCCATTTACATGAACGAAGCCAAGCAATCGGGAAAACCCGAAGCCGTGCAAGCCAAGATCGCCGAAGGCAAGATCGAGAGCTATTACAAGCAAGTGTGCCTGATGGACCAACCCTATATCCGGGAGCCCAAGAAAAACGTGAAGCAATACGTCACCGAAGTGGCCGCCAAACTCGGTGAGAACGTGGTGGTCCGACGCTTCAGCCGGCTCCAATTAGGCGAGGAATAAGAAGCCGTTAACCAGGGACCCTTGGGCGGAAACCCAAGGGCCGTCGAGAGCGCGAGAGCGCGAAGGTCCCGAAGCACCCATGGCCCGCCGCCGACTTGGAAGGGGGGGCGGGGGGCGCCCGGGGAACTTTGCGGTGAGAAATAGTTCAGGAAAACCCAATGGCGACCGTGTCCCGGAAAACCTCGAAGCCCAAAACCGCCTACCGGCGCGTTTTATTGAAGGTTTCCGGGGAGGCGCTGGCCGGGGACAACCAGAAGCACCGCATCGATGAGAGCGTGGTCCGGGCCATCGCCCGGGCCGTTTATGACGTGAAGAAAACCGGGGTGGAGATCGCCCTGGTCATCGGGGGCGGCAACATTTACCGCGGTGCGGACGGCGAGCGCATGGGGATGGACCGCGTTTCCTCCGATTACATGGGCATGCTGGCCACCCTCATTAACGCCCTGGCGCTCCAAAACGCCCTGGAAAAGATGGGCGCCCACACGCGCGTGCAAAGCGCCATCGAAATGTCCAAAGTGGCCGAGCCCTACATCCGCCGCCGGGCCCTGCGGCACCTGGAAAAGGGGCGCATCGTCATCTTCGCGGGCGGCACGGGCAACCCCTACTTCACCACGGACACGGCCGCGGCCTTAAGGGCCATCGAAATCGGCGCCGACGCCATTTTCAAGGCCACCAACGTGGACGGCATCTACAGCGCGGACCCCAAAAAAGACCCCCGCGCCAAGAAATTCAAGCACCTGACCTACATCGATGCCATCAACCGGCGCCTGCGGGTGATGGACACCACCGCCCTGACCCTCTGCATGGAAAACAAGCTCCCCATCGTGGTTTTCGACATGCACCGGCCGGGCAACATCGCGCGGGCGGTCCGGGGCGAACCCATTGGAACGGTCGTGAAGAACTGAAATTAAGAATTGCGAATTTTGAATCATGAATGGATGATGATTTTTCAATCTTGATGGAAAACAACCGAAATTCGATTGAGGGGTTCAAAGTGGCCGACGCGAACCAGGTTTTAAACGACGCCGAATCCAAGATGAAGAAGGCCGTCGAGGCCACCAAACGTGACTTCGCCTCGGTGCGCACGGGCCGGGCCTCCACCTCGCTCGTGGAACACATCAAGGTCGAGTATTACGGATCGCTGCTCCCCATCAACCAGGTGGCCAATATCTCCGCGCCCGACGCCCGGACCCTGGAGTTGAAACCCTGGGACCCCCAGGCCCTGGTCGAGATCGAGAAGGCCCTCCAAAAAAGCGACTTGGGGATCTCCCCCAACAACGACGGCAAGGTTATCCGCCTTTCCATGCCCCCCTTGACCGAGGAACGCCGCAAGGAATTCGTGAAGCTGGTCCATAAGCACTCCGAGAACGGCCGGGTGGCCATCCGCAGCATCCGGCAGGACGCCAACAAGGCCCTGGACCACCTGAAAAAGGAAATCGCCGAGGACGAATTCAAGAAATTCCACGAGCGCATCCAGAAAATGACGGACCTTTATACCCAGGAGATCGGGAAGCTCGGCGAGCACAAAGAAAAAGAAATCATGGAGTTCTAAACCAAGGCGTTGGAAACACCGAAACGGGCCGCTCTCCTCAAGCGCTACCATTTGAAACCCCACTTGCCCCGCCATGTGGCCATCATCATGGACGGCAACGGACGTTGGGCGAAAAAACGCCACCTGCCCCGCATCGCCGGACACCGGGCCGGGGCCCATTCCATCCGTGAACTGGTGAGGCTTTCCGGCGAATTGGGCATCGAGGCCCTGACCCTTTACGCCTTTTCCACCGAAAACTGGAAGAGGCCCCGCCGGGAAGTGGCCCTTTTGATGGGGCTTTTGAAGCAGTACCTCCGCAACGAAGTGGAAGAGCTGAAGCAAAACAACGTGAGGCTTCTGACCATCGGCAACAGCCGCGACCTGTCCGCCGAGATCCAACGGGAACTGAAGAAAGCCATGGAAGCCACCTCCCGTTGCACGGGCCTCCGGCTGGTGCTGGCGCTCTCCTACAGCGGACGGGCGGACTTGAGCCGGGCGGTCCGGGAACTGTGCCAAAAGGTGAAGGCGGGACGGCTGAAAGTACCGGCGATCCGGGAAGAAACCATCACCCGGGCCCTCGCCACGCGGGACCTGCCGGAAGTGGACCTCCTCATCCGCACCAGCGGGGAATACCGCGTCTCCAACTTCCTGCTCTGG
>JAICXI010000053.1 GCA_025980505.1 bacterium
AGTTGCCCTTGGTCGATCCCTCCCTGGACTTCTCCAACATCTGGGCGAACCGCGGAATCGCGATTGCGGCCAGGATACCGATGATCGCGACAACGATCATCAGCTCGATCAACGTAAAACCTTTCGCTTTTAAACGAACCATCTGAAACCTCCTATTAAATTAAAAATAAAAAGGGAACTATGCACTTGGCGTCAGTTTGCAATTGATTTGACGTCGATCCCCCTCTCTTTCGAGGGGAGAGGGCCGGGGTGAGGGTGATTTCATGGGTTTCACTATACCCCTCACCCACCCCATCTCCCCAAAAGCTCTCACAGGGAATAACCCCTATGGTCCCACCAAAACCACGACGCAAGGGGCGAGGGTTGTTGGAAACTGACGCCAAGTGCATAGTTCCGAACAAAAAAATCCAACGGATAACGTTTTAAATCATTTCGGAGGGGGACTAAATGATGGATATCATAAAAAGGCTCCGGGTTTCGGAATGCCCGTGTTTTTCTGGAAAAAAATTCCGGCTCCATGCCCAGAATTCTTTTAATTGAAGCTGCAAACTTTGGATGGAATGAAAAGGAGTGTCTTGGACCGAAGGATGGGAGATTTGTAAGACCAAGGGCCGTTCAAAAGAAAGGGGTAGGACCGAAAACCGGTCCTACCCCTTCCCCAAGAGGCTTGATGATAAAAGTTATTCGAAACCGTAAAACGAATAGGGCAGCGCTTTCGAATCCTGGACCGTGCTGTTGACGTACACGTTCCCGAAATTGCTGTCATACAACCACCCGGTTCCGGCACCGGTCGGCACCGAACTCATGGTGGTCATGGTCACCAAAGCCCCGGACGGGCTGGTTGCGCCCGCCACAAAAGCACCCGTCACCTTCACCGGCGAAATATTGTCCAAATAGCGGCTGAAGGCGTAATTGGTGGCGGATTGAAGGGTGGTAGGCCAGATTCCCTGGGTGTCGCCGTAGTAAATGGAAGCGGCGGACTTAAGACTGCCCAAGTTGCCCTTGGTCGATCCCTCCCTGGACTTCTCCAACATCTGGGCGAACCGCGGAATCGCGATTGCGGCCAGGATACCGATGATCGCGACAACGATCATCAGCTCGATCAACGTAAAACCTTTTGCTTTCAACCGAATCATTGAAAACCTCCCGAATTTTATAGCTCCTTCAAGCGGACCCAAACCAGTCTCCTAACCGATTTGATTTCGGTCAAGAAGGATCAAAAAGAGCTTACCATGTTTATCGGTAAACTTAAATCCAAATTTAGTTATATGTTTAACATGCAAGTAAACTAGGTTATCTGAAAAATCATTTTAACTAAAGAAAACCCAATAAAACCAACAGAAATGGATATGGTTATAAATCAGCTGAAGACCTTGGAAAAGGCCAATTAACAAAGGAAAAAGGACCTGAACCCAAGAAGAAAGATTCCGCTTCCCCAACCCCCTCTCCAGCGCCACCCGCCATTCAAAGGGAGTCACGGCACGGCCAAAGTATGCGGGATCAAAGTAAGAATCGGAGGGAAGGAAATGCCGATGACGTAATCGGAACGCTGGGTGTGTGGGGTGGTGGCCATGGACGGCGGTCAGCCTGAGGTTGTCAACTGTCCTTCAGGCTTTCCCGCGCCGCTTTCACCACGTTTTCCGGGGTGAAGCCCAGGTTTTTCATGGCAACACTGCCGGGTGCACTGGCGCCGAAACGCTCCAGGGTCACGAACCGCCCCTTGGCCCCGGCCCAGCGGTGCCAACCAAAGGAGGTTGCGGCCTCCACCACCACCCGGGACTGGATGGAAGGGAGGAGAACCTGGTCTTGGTAAGACAGCGGTTGGGCGGCGAAAAGTTCCAGCGAGGGGGCGCTGACCACCCGGGCGGCGACACCCTCCTTTTCCAAAAGCTCCTGGGCTTTCACGCAAAGCTGGACTTCCGAACCGGTGCCGATGAGGATTACGCGGGGAGTTCCACCTTTGGCTTCGGAAAGGACGTAAGCGCCCTTCAATAGCCCGGAAGCGGGTGCGAATTTGGAGCGGTCAAAGGTTGGGACGGCCTGGCGGGTGAAGACCAAGGCTGTTGGCGCGTTCTTGCGTTGGAGGGCCACCATCCAGGCGTAAGGGACCTCCCCTGAATCGGCCGGGCGGATGACACAGCTGTTGGGGGTGGCCCGCATGGCCGCCAGGGTTTCCACGGGTTGGTGGGTGGGGCCGTCCTCGCCTTGGCCGATGGAATCGTGCGTAAAGACGAAGATGGATTGTAGGCCCATCAGGTGGGCCAGCCGATAGGCGGGCTTCATGTAGTCGTTGAACATCAGGAAGGTTCCGCCGAAAGGAATCACGCCGCCGTGAAGGGCCATTCCGTTCAAGGCCGCGGCCATGCCGTGTTCGCGGATGCCGAAGTGGAAGATCCGGCCTTCGTAATGGCCGGCCTCAAAATCCCCGCCGCCGTCGATCAAGGTATCGTTGGAACCGGCCAAATCCGCGGACCCTCCCATGAAAAAGGGAACTTCCTTGGAGATGGCGTTGAGGGTCTTACCCGAGGACTGGCGTGTGGCCAAGCCCTTCTCGTCGGCAGGGAAAACCGGCAGTTTTTTCTCCAAATCCACGGGTAATTCCTTGTGAAGGGCCTGCTGGAATGACTTGAACTTGTCCGGATGGGCCTTGGCATAGGCGTCCCGACGTGAATTCCATTCGGCTTCCGCCTTTTTCCCCCTTTCCACTGATTCCAGGCAGCGCTTTTGGGCTTCCCCGGGGATGTGGAAAGTCGGTTCCTGGGGCCATTGGAAGAAGTCCTTCGTCTTTTTGATATCCTCGGGGGAAAGCGCGGACCCGTGCACTTTGGCGTTGTCCTGGAGGGGACTTCCATAACCGATGTGGGAGCGAACCGCGATGATCGAGGGACGCTGGGTTTCGGCGGCGGCCTCGGAAAGGGCGCGGTCCAGGGCTTCCAGGTCATTGGCGTCGGAAACCCTCAAGGTTTGCCAGCCATAGGCCTCGTAGCGCTTCAGGACGTCCTCGGAAAAGGCCAGGTTGGTGTCGCCCTCGATGGAGATGTGGTTGTCGTCGTAAATCACCTTGAGGTTGGCGAGTTTCAGGTGCCCGGCCAGGGAGGAAGCCTCGTGCGAGATGCCTTCCTGGAGGTCGCCGTCCGAGGCGATGACCCAGGTCTTATGGGCGACCAAATCCTTCCCGAAACGCGCCGCCAGGGAGCTTTCGGCCATGGCCATGCCCACCGCGGTGGCGATGCCCTGGCCCAGGGGACCGGTGGTGGTCTCCACGCCTTCGGTGTGGCCGTATTCGGGATGGCCCGGGGTTTTACTGCCCCATTGGCGGAAGTTCTTCAACTCCTCCAGCGGCAAGTTGTAACCGTGCAGGTGCAGGAGGGCGTAAAGCAGCATGGAACCGTGGCCGGCCGACAATACGAACCGGTCCCGGTCCACCCAATGGGGGTTGGAGGGCGAATGTTTCAAGTGCCGGGTCCAAAGCACGTGCGCCGCGGGCGCCATGCCCATGGGCATGCCCGGATGGCCGCAGTTGGCCTGCCGCGTGGCGTCCACGGCCAGCATGCGGATCGTGTTGACAGCCAAAGCATCGGCTGCGTCAAAAGCTTTGGACATGGGAAAACTCCTTCTCGGGAAATGGAAAGGCCGGTGGCGGCCTGCCGGCAAGCATCCTTCAGAGTTCCCTATCTTATGGGCAACCAGGGGTGAAGGAAAGACCCAAGCGGTGAAAATTAAGGATTTTGGGAAGTTCCATTTCAAGCCGGCCTTGAAGGGAGGGGGATTAACCCGGAGGGCCCGGGACTTTTAAACGGTGAAAAAGGAAGAGGGCTTAGAAAAAAACCTGCGTGCCGGCGTAGTAATTGTTCGAATGCTGGGAGTAAGTGGAATCGGTGGATTGGAGTTTTTGGAATTGGTCCCCCACCACGAAATTCCAGTGGGGGTCCACGGGGATCGTGAATTCACCGCTGATATTTTGGATCCAATCGGAACGGGGCCCGCCGTCCTCGAAAAAAGGATAGGTCTGCCATTGGGGAGTGTAATTCAAGGTGGCATTCCAACCGCCCCCGAACTCCACGTGGTAGACCAGGGAGAGGCTGTGGAGCGAAAAACTGAAATCCGTCGGATTGGTCTCGGTCATGGAAGCGGCGTCCTCCAGGTTTTGGCGGAAAGAATAAGACAGGTTGAAAAAGTGCCCGCCCAAGGCCACCAAAGCCGAAAGGGTGCCGATCCAGTTGTTCGTGTCCAGGTTGACCGGCGAGGGGAAGATTTCCCGCAAGTATTGGACTTGGGCCTGGATCATGTCCGAATCCTTGAAAGGCCATTGGAAGGCGAGGGAAGCCTGGTGGTGCTGGTAATTCAACGCCCCGTTGGAATTGAAGCCGACCTGCTCGTCGCAGGAAAGGGGCATGATCCAGTTGCCGGGCAAGGGGAGGTTGGAGCCGATGGAAAAGTCGTGCAAGTGGGAAAAATAGGGGTTTTGGCCGGGCGCCTGGCTCCACATTCCGTCCCCCCCGTAGGAAAGATTGAGGACGGTTTTTCCCAAGAGCGGCGAATAGCTCAATTGAAGATGGCCGTATTCGTTCACCGACCGGTTGGCGACGGGCGGATTGCCGGGGACGTACTGGTCCGGGGTGTTTTGGGCCCCCCCGCCCTGCAGGCGGATCGAAAAGTGGAAGGGTGAATTGGGGGCTTCCGAGTGGAGGGTGGAAAGGCGCTGCATGGCCTCCAGGTTGTAGATGCCCGCGCCGGGGGACTGGGCCACCGATAGGAAATAATTCCTGGCTTCGGCCAACCCCCCCACCTTTTCGAATAAAACGCCCAAGGCATACTCGGCCCGCTTGTCGCCGGGGTTCAACTTGAGGCATTCCTCCAATTCGGCATCCGCCTTGTCCCACTTCTTCAACTTTATATCGACCAGTCCCAAGTTGAAATGAACATCCGCCGAACCGGGGTTGAGGGAGACGGCTTTTTCCAGTGAAGCTCCGGCTTTTTCGTATTGGTGCATCCGGTAGTACAGGACGCCTTCCTTCATGAGGAGGCTGAAGCGAAGATCGTGGACCTGCCGGGAGGTCAAGAGCTTGTGGACCCTTTCCCAAAGGGTTCCGGCCTGGGTGAGGGCGGGGTTAAGGGCCCTGGCCCCTTGAAGGTGGGTCGCGGCGTCCGAAAGGTCGCCACTCCGGTATTCACAAAGGCCCGCGCCATAAAGGGCGCCGGCGTTTCGGGGATCCTGCCGGCTGGCCTGGAGATAATCCTTTTCGGCTTCCGCATAACGGCCCTGCATGTAAGCGGCATATCCCTGCCGGAGCAGGAATTCCACATCGGTTGCGGCCGCGGAAACCCGGGGGAAAAGGGCGATCCAAAGCGCGCCTCCCAAAACTTCCGGGAGTCGGGGAAGCCGATGGAGCCGACAAGGGGTACCAGGGATGTTTTTTTCCAAAGTAAGGGCCCTAAAAATAGAATTAATCCTTGAAAAAGGTCCGTCTCAAACGTTTCGATTCACACCGGCCCTGACGGCGGGCACGGAAAGGACCTCTGAAAGAATAAAGCCCTCCCGACGCAAAAAAACAAGGGCCCCCCTTTCGGAAGGCCCTTGCTGCTTTCCAAGCCCCCACCGGGGTGCCGGGGGGGCATTCGACGTTAAGAAGGGGGAATGAAACCCCTTCGACGCCCCGGCTTAGTCGCCGTCGATATCCGCCACGCCCAGGACGGAATCGAACATATTCTCGATCTGTTCCTGGACTGAAACCCCGGACACCGTGGCAACGGCCTGCAGGGTCGGAACGATCGTCGGGATGCTTTGTTCCAAAGCCTGCAAGGTGGGCTGAACCGTGGGGAGTTCGGTGGCGATGGCATTCTGCTCAGCCTGCATCGTGGCAACCGCGGTTTCGCGGGCCGCAATGGTGGGAGCAGCGGTGGCCTGGAAGTTAGCCACAGCCGTTTCCCGAGCCGCAATGGTCGGGGCGGCGGTCGCCTCAAAATTGGCCACTGCGGTCTCGCGGGCGGCAATGGTCGGAGCCGCCGTCGCCTGGAAGTTGGCGACCGCGGTTTGGCGGGCCGCTACCACCGTGGGTTGGGCCGTCTCAAACCCGCTCACCGCGGTCTGACGGGCCGCCACTTGCGTGGGATTGGGCGTAAAGTTGGGGAGCATGTGCCAACCCGGATGGGCATCGGCATTGTGGGAGACAGCCACGGCCATCACGCCAGTGACGGCCGCCAACGACATAAAGCAGAACAAACGAAGAAACTTTTTCACAGTTTCCCTCCTCCTGAATTTTGTTAAAAGCCCCGTCAAGGGCCTTCACGCCTGACTTGAAAGGCAAGGGATGTGCCAGGCATTGAAGGGGGAAAACCCCGTTTTAACGTTTCAGGAATCCGGTCCTTGTTCAAATTTCAAAGCACCCTGCCGAAAATTAGGCCGGCACTCAAAGGCGGGCGCGGTTGCTTTTAACCCTTGTCGCCCGACTTGATCCGTTGCATCAGCCTCCGGGCTTTGGCCCGCAGGGGCCCGTCGCCGTCCCCCTTGAGCGCCGCGCCGGCTTCCCGCATGGCCGTGGAGGGGTCATGGAGATCGTGGTACAGGAGGTAAGCCAGGGCGTAATGGGCTTTGGAGGCGGAAGGGTCCAGGGACAAGGCCCGCTCCAATTCCTTTTGGGAATCCGGGAAGTCATTTTGCCGGTAATGGATGAGGCCCAGGTAGTAATGCACGATGGAAATCTGGTCGTCCAATCGGTCGGCGGCTTTCATTTCCGAGAGGGCCTCGCTGTAACGCTTTTGATCGTAAGCCACCCGGCCCAGGTAGTAATGGTTCACGGGAGTGTCGGGGTCGTGGAAGTTAACCCACCGGAAATAACCCTCGGCTTGGGGCAAATGATGGGTGTAATACTCGATCTCACCCAGGTAAAAATGGGCCTTCAGGTTTTCCGGGTCGTCCTTGAGGACCTTCTTGAAACCAAGCCGTGCCGAGGCCCAGCGTTTGGCCTTCAGGTCGCCGGCGGCGTGGAGAAAAGCCTGTTGGGTGGTGGGTGTCTTGGAGACGCTTCCCTGGGCGGAGGCGGTTGAAAAAAGGCCCAGGGACAGGATTCCCAGCAGGGTTTGGGAAACGGAAAAACGGGGTTTAAGCGTTGGTTTCACGGCAGTGGCCCTCCAATTGATATTTCTTGATTTTGTACTGCAAGGCGGACCGGGAGACCCCCAGCTTTTTGGCGGCCTGGTTCTGAACGCCCTTGCACTCGTCCAGCGCTTGCAAGATCAGTGCCTTTTCCACTTCGTCCAAAGTGTTGGTCAAGTCGCCCCGCAACTGGACCGAGGGGGAGGGGGCGGAGGAAGGGTCGGGCACGACGTGTAGTTCCTCCCTGTCGCTGAAAACCACGGCCCTCTCCAAAAGGTTCTGCAATTCGCGGACATTCCCGGGCCAGGGATAGGCCTGCAGGACCTTCAAGGAAGCCACGCTGAGGCGCCGGGGCGGTTTCCCCATTTGTTGGCAGAAGCGGTCCAAGAAATGGCCCACTAAAAGTGGAATATCGTCCGCCCGCTCCCGCAGGGCCGGCACGCGGATGTTCACCACGTTCAGCCGGTAAAAGAGGTCCTCCCGGAAGGTTCCTTGGGAAACTTTTTCCTTCAAGTCGCGGTTGGTGGCGGCAATTAGGCGCAGGTCGACCTTAATGGTCTGGTTGCCGCCCACCCGCTCCAATTCCCGCTCCTGCAGCACCCGCAGGAGCTTCACCTGGAGTTCGAGGGGGATTTCGGAGATCTCATCTAAAAAAAGGGTGCCGCCGTGGGCCATCTCGAACCGCCCGGTTTTGCGCTGGATGGCGCCCGTGAAGGCCCCCTTTTCGTGGCCGAACAATTCGCTTTCCAAAAGGGTGGGGGCCAGGGCCGCGCAATTCACCTTGATGAAGGGGGATTGCTTGAAGGGGCTGGATTGATGGATGGCATGGGCCACCAATTCCTTGCCGGTGCCGCTCTCGCCGCTGATCAAGACCGTGGTGCGGTTGGGGCTGACCCGGCGGATGGCCTCGTAAACCAGGCACATGGAGGGGCTTTCCCCCACCATCTTGCCGCGAAAGAGGCGCAGTTCGTCCTTCAACAGCCGGTTTTCGTCCTGGAGGGAGCGCAGCTGCAGCGATTGGGCCACCTTCATCTCCAACTCTTCCATGGGAAAGGGTTTGGTGAGGAAGTCGAAGGCGCCCAGCTTCATGGCGGTTACCGCGTCGGCCACCGTGCCGTAACCGGTCATCACCAGCACGCTTACTTGGGAGTCGCTTTCCCTCACGCGCTTGACCAGCTCCAAACCGCCCATGCCGCCCATCCGCAGGTCCGTGATCACCGCATCCACCCTTTCGCGGGACAAGAGGTCCAAGGCCGTCTCGCCCGACGGGGCGGTGAAGACATGGTATTGGGCGTCCTCCAGGAAATCCTGGATGGTTTCCAACAGTTCAGGCTTGTCGTCCACCACGAGCACGGTACTCACGCGGCCGCCTCCTCCAGGGGAAGGATGATGCGGAACACGGCGCCCCCCTCAGGGCGGTTGAGGGCCTCGATCTGCCCCCCGTGGGCGCGAAAAACTTTTTCCGTGAAGGCCAGTCCCAGGCCCGTTCCGTTGTTTTTGGTGCTGAAGAAAGGTTTGAAGAGCTTGGGGAAGTTCTGGGGGGCGATGCCGGGTCCGCTATCCTCCACTTCCACCAT
>JAICXI010000506.1 GCA_025980505.1 bacterium
ACCGCCGCCGCCCACGGAAACGCCGACCTGGACCTGGGCCGAGGCCCAGCCGGCCGTCCAAAATAAAGCCAGCGATAAAACGGCGAACTTTTTCATGAAGGGTCTCCTTGAGGGGATGAGATGTGCGGACATTCTACAGCTTCTGACGTGGGAAGGCGGGAAAGGTTTCGGTTGAATCCCGAAGTTGGGACTAGGCGAAGGGCGTTCCTTTCCTAGGATCGGTTAAAAGCCCTGGAAAAATCTTTTCATCACGGCTTCACCGGGGGAGCGGGAAAAGGTTCAATTTCCGGGAATTTTTCGGAGTTTTTCCAGACGGGATGTCACTCCCCCAGGATTCGGTTTCTTTCAAGGTCTTTAAGTGGGGGATTCACTTAAGGAATGGAAGGGCCAAACCGGGGGGTGGAGGGCAGATCCTTTTGCCCCCGGGGAAGAACGGGCGGCGGGTCTTGATAAAGCGAATCGGCGTTTTTTGGCCACCTCCAATTCCACGCCGAAAAAGGAGTCGCGGTCGGCAAGGGTTTGGAGGCCGCTACGCCCCGGTTCGGTGGGGGAACGCCCGGCTTGCGCGATGCCGGGAGGTCCCGGGACTGGGAGCCCCGGGAGGCGGAAGGCGTCGGCGAAGGACGGAAGGAGAACCATTTGCTTTTTTGCAAAGGCGGATTGTGACGCATGGGGGGATGGACGAACTTTGTCCCGTTGTTCGGGACCCTTTCCAACGCGCCTTCGGGGGTCGGCGGCATGGTCAGGGCGGCCGAGGGCAGGGGAAGGTAAAGGATCCCGAAAGCCGTCGAGGCCGCTAGGATTTTCTTGAGGAACGTTTTCATGGGCTCCCTGGCTGGTGGTCCCACACACTATATTCCGGAAAGACTTTTGGGGGAAGGGGCGGCCCGTTCCCGGCTTTGGCCCGTCTATATACCGACCGGGGTTGGAAAAGCCCAGGCCCGAAAATCCCGGTCAAGCAATGCCAAATCGAGGAGGAAGAAAAATGAGCAAAAAAATATGGCTGGCAGGGTTGATGGCGGTGGCCTTGGCCGGGACGGCTTTAACCGCTTCCGCGGACGATTCCCAGGCACCGGCGGGAGATAACGACCAACCCGGCATGGGCCAGGGAATGTGCGGCGGGATGATGGGCGGAGGACGTTTGGAAAAAATGAAGGAAAAACTGGGTTTGGCCGACGGCCAGGTCTCCCAATTGAAGGGCCTGTTCAAAAGCCAGGGCAAAACCATGAAGCCCTTGCGGGACCAGTTGAAGATCGATATGGACACCCTCCAACAAAAGGTGGATCAAAAGGCCTCCGACGGCGACCTGCGGAAGTTGTTGGACAAGCTGGACGCCGAAAGCAGGGAAATGCAGGCCGGCCGGGAAAAGATGAAGGCTCAATTACGCTCGATCCTGACCCCCACCCAACAGGCCAAGTTCGTCCTCGGCATGCGGGGCAAGGGCATGCAAATGATGAAAAAATGGCGGGAACACCGCAAGGAAAAGGGCGGTTCTTCCAACTAAGCCGGGCATGGAAGGTCGGGCCCCAAG
>JAICXI010000452.1 GCA_025980505.1 bacterium
ATGGTGGTGACCACCTACGCCCTGGCCTTTCCCCGGGTGAGCTTCAGGCTGGTCCTGGACGGCAGGGAAGCCCTACAGGTCTCGGCTTGCGATTTCCCCACCCGGCTTTCCCACGTCTTCGGCAAGGATCTGTCCCGGGCCTTTTTGCCCTTGGATTTCAAAACCGGGGATATCCATATTACGGGCGTGGTGAGCGCGCCCACCGTCACCAGGCCCACCCGGGAAAACATGCTTTATTTCGTGAACCGGCGCTGGATCGCCAATATATCCTTGGGCCACGCCGTCATGACCGCCTTCCACACCCTTTTGCCCACCCGGCGTTTCCCGGTGGCGGTCCTGTTCCTGGAGATGCCCGAAGACCTGGTGGACGTGAACGTGCACCCCACCAAAAAGGAAGTCAAGTTCGCCAAAGACAGGGAAGTCTACGACGCGGTGGTAAGGGCCATCCGAAGCGCCTTGCTGGCCGCGCCCGGAGCCCTCCAAAACGCCGCACCAACCGGCTCCGGTGGAACGCAGGCCCCCGAATCCCTGCCATCCCCTTACCAGGTCCTGCGGGAGCCCCCAGCCGCCTTTGGAGGACCACAGGGCGAAACCCCAAGGCCCAACCTTTACGACAAGATAGCGGAGAAGCATACGGAAGCCTTGGGTCATGGGGATTCCTGGAGTGCCCTGGAGAAAGCGGGTTTCCCCGGCTTGCCGGGCGCGGAACCGGGTTTTTCCAAGGAAGGGCTCCAGGCCAAACGGATCGACCCTCAAGTATCACTTTACAATTTCAGCCAGTTGTTCAATACCTTCATGGTTTTCCAGTCCGACTCCGAGATGTTCATCGCGGACCAACACACGGTGCACGAGCGGCTTAATTACGAGCGGTTGATGCGGGGCGTGCGGGAAAAGAAACTGGAGATCCAGCCCCTTTTGGTGCCGGCCACGGTGGAACTGAGCGCCAAGGAAGCCCAGGTTTTGCGGAACAGCCTGGAGGCCCTGATGGAATTGGGGTTGGAAGTGGCCCCTTTCGGCGGAAACACCTTTGTGGTGCGCAGCGTGCCCGCGGATTTGGCCGGGAAAAACATGGTCCAACTGGTCAAGGACCTGGTGGACGACCTGGCGGCCCAGGACGCCTCGGGCGTCAAGGGTTCGAACCGGCTGGAACAGGCCCGTGAAAGGGCGGCTACTTTCATGTCCTGCCGGAGCGCGGTCATGGCGGGGGACAAGCTCAACGAGGAACAAATGCGGCAACTGGTCGACCAGATGCGGGCCGCCAACCTCCCTTTTACCTGCCCCCATGGCCGGCCCACCATCCTTTCGATACCCCTGTCGGAGCTGTACCGCCGCTTCGATCGCCACTGAAAAAAACGGCTGTTGCCTTCCGCAAGAGCCCCGAAATGGCGGACGACTTGAAACTAAAGGCCCCAAACCCAAAGCTCCCTGTCCTGGTCGGCCCGACCGGGGTGGGGAAGTCCGAAATCGCCTTTCATTTGGCCCAACGCTGGGGCGCGGAGATCCTTTCGGCGGACGCCTTCCAGGTTTATGCGGGCCTGGCCGTCGGGACGGCCCAGCCGCCGCCGGAATGGCTTGAAAAAGTCCCGCACCACCTGATCGGGTGCCGTCCCTTGAGCCGCCCCTGGAACGCGGTCGAGTTCGCCCGAGCGGCCTCCCGGATCATCCGGGAGCGGACGGCCCATGGCCGCCGTTTGATTTTGGTGGGAGGGGCCGGGTTTTACCTGAGGGCCCTGGTGGAAGGCCCCCCACCGGGGAATGCGCCCACGCCGGAAATCCGTTCCATGGTCCTGGAAAAAATAAGGGAAGCGGGCGTGGCCCGGGCCCACGAATGGCTCCAAGAACGGGACGCCGCGGCCGCGGCGCGGCTTCACCCTAATGATTTGCAGCGGATCTGCCGCGCCCTGGAAAAGACCTTCCAAACGGGGGCCGTGGAGATGGACTGGAAGCCACTGGGGAACCCTTCGGTTCGCTTTATCGGGCTGGAGCGTTCCCGGGACAAGTTGGACCCCATGCTTCGCAAGAGGGTGGAAGGAATGTGGGGCAAGGGGCTCCTGGAAGAGGCCCAGGGGCTGCTGAAGCAGGGGCTCCCCCAGGACCATCCGCTGTGGGGGGCGATCGG
>JAICXI010000393.1 GCA_025980505.1 bacterium
CCGTGATGCTGGCCGACTGGCTGCCGTTGGCCGTGTTGACCCGCGAGAAGATGCTGGATGTCGCCGCCACCCCATTGGTGGTCACATTCGCCCAGAGATTGCGCCACGTGCCGTTGCTTTTCAGGATGATCTGGTATTGGTAGTAATGCTGCATGCGGTTGGGATTTTCCCCATACCGCCCGTCCTTGGGGCGGCGGCAGGGATCCACGTAAGCCACATGGTAGGGTTCGGGCCCCAAAACGCGGAAAAAGGTGGCGGGGTTAAAGGTGCCCGCCCCCTTTTCCAGGTCATAGGGCTGTTGGATCACGCAGCCTTGGCGGCTCCAGTAATGGTCGAGGGTTAAAATGAGTTCTTGGAAAGAAAGCGCCATCAAGCCCCCGTCAATGAAGTGGATTCCCCGGTCGGTTCAAAGGAAAGAAGGGATTAAGTTGAAAAAATAAGTGATTTAGGCCGCATTCGCAAGCTAAAAACGGTGAAAAGCCCGATCCTTCCGGTTCTTTTGCCGCAAAAACGACTTAAAGCTTCCAAACGGAAAGACTTTTCATCCCAAGGCGCGGGGACCCGGGGAAAGGGCTCCCCTTCCTTTTCAAAAAAGCCGGGCCTTTTCCCGTCCCCCGTTATCCAACGGATTTTCGGCGGCAAAAAAAAAAGCCCCCGAGGGCTCGGGGGCTTTCAAACGCCTGCCAAATCTTTTAGATTTTGCGGACGTTTTCGGCCTTCAAGCCCTTTTGACCTTGGGTGACTTCAAATTCAACGCGATCCCCCTCGTTCAAGGTTTTAAACCCGTCGGACTGAATGGAGGAGTAATGCACGAACACATCCTCGCCGCCGTCCTGGGAGATAAATCCAAAGCCTTTTTCGTTCTTAAACCACTTCACAGTCCCTTGAACCATTTCAACTAACCTCTAACCCTTAAATTTAACTGCCTCCACGGGTTCGGGCCCGAGAAGGCCCTCATAGTTACCCAAAAAGCCTGAATTTGAAAAACTTTTTTGCCAGGAAAAAGTGCTGGTTTAATTTGAGCTATTTTCCCGCGGCTGAAAGGCCACTATAATTCCATTCAATTCAAAGCCAAATTAATTTTCCGGAATTCAACTTCATGACCGATAGCCAAGAATTCTTTCAACCCCTTCGGTGGAGGTGCCGGGGGTCCTTTTTTCCCCTTTTCGCCTTATTCCATTTTTTATTTTCCTTTACCCCGAACGCCTTGGCCGGTTCCGGCTCGCCCGCGGTCCTTTCGCCGGCCCCCATTGAAACAAGGATGGACCTGGGCTTGTGGGGCCTCTTGGGCGCTTCCCTTCGATATTCGATCGACGGCCAACCCATCCAGGATGACGGCGAATTGAAGGAACGGATTTACTCCCTCCACGATGAAGAAGCCTCCCGCTTGATCCGTGAGTCGGGGGAAAGCCGTTTTATCACCCGTCTCTTCCTCGTCACCGGGGCCCTGCTGGGGGCCGATGTGGCGCTTCTTTACAAACCCGTTCCCTTCGTGCGCGTGGATTGGATCGACCGGATTTCAACGGGTTTGGTCACGGCCCAGTTTTTGGCCGGCATCGGGTTCATCTTCAACGCCAACGCCGAGGGGCTGAAATTCAACGCCGTCCAAAGGTACAACCGCCTCCTGCGCCGTCCGGAAGCCTCGGGCATGAGGCTCTCACCCGAAGTTTTCGCCGACGGAAGCCATTGGGGCCTTGGATTGGGCTGCGCTTTTTGAAATGGAGCGGGGAGGCGTTCGGGGAAAAGCCTTTGACCGCGTCCCGAGGAAGGACGGGGCGGCTTTCAAATTTATCCGCCCGCGTTTTTTTCTTGGAAGGTTAAAAGGGTCTAGTGGAGGGCCAGGGAAAGGAACGCCAATTCCAGCATCACCAATCCCAGGATCAGCACGGTCCCGACGACGAACCAGCCCCAGCCGTCAATGGCGGGCGCTCCGAACAAGGGCTTCTTGGCGGGCCAAACTTTGACCACGTCCCCCTTAAGGGGTTGCAACTGGTCCGGCCAGGCCGGATAAAAGCAGTAGATCCTGTCGAACTTCTTCTGATGAAGGTCGACCCCGACTTGGAACAACCCGCCCACGCGCCATCCGGTTTTCAGCTTACCCATATGGTCGGCCACCGAAAGCACTTTCGCCTCTTCCCCTCCCCGGCCGGTGACGACGGAAGCGAAGGGATAGGCGAGGAAGAAAGCGGCCAAACCGAGGAAAAGCACGGCCAGGCAGGCACCCACCGATTTCATGAAAATAAAACGAAAGATGGATTTCGACTTGCTGATGAGGTTGGAGAAAAAGGACATAAAGGACCCCGCCGTGGAATGGGCAGCCGAAGCGGGATTATTCTATATTTAACAATAAAAAGTTCCTACTTCTTTCTTCCGTGGCTGGGGAAAGGACAAGCTTCCCCTTCTCGAGGGATTACACGCTCAACCGGCTTCCAGGCCTCAGGAATGACGATGGGTCGGTTCCCGGAAAAGGACCCTCTTGAGGAGGCCCAAGAAAACCAAGGCGGTCAGGAGCGAAACAACGAACGCCCCCACCCAATCATTGATCCGGTTCCCCGTCAGGACGAACGTCATGCCCCCGGCGACGGCTCCCA
>JAICXI010000352.1 GCA_025980505.1 bacterium
GGCTTCCCGGATCTTGCGGGTCAGGGTCTTTTCGTGGGTCAAAAAGAGGTTCCGGGCCAGTTGCTGGGTGAGGGTGCTGCCGCCTTCGATTTTCGTGCCCCCGTGCCGGACATTCTGGATGAAGGCGCGCAGGATGCCGATCGGATCCACGCCCAAATGTTGGTAAAAGCGCTCGTCCTCGATGGAAATGACGGCGTCCTGCAGCATGACGGGGATTTTTTCCAGGGGTACCAGGGTGCGCTGCTCCAGCCACAACTGGCTGATGAGTTCCCCGTTTACGTCGTAGATGCGCGTGGCTTCGTTGGGGTTGCTGGTTTGCAGCGTCTTGATGTCGGGCAGTTCCTGGAGCTGGGCGTATAGCACGCCGATGAGGACGCCCGCCAGGACAAAGGCCGCGGCAAAGGCGGCTTTCAGGTAGGTTGAGAAGGAGTTTTTGGGTTTTTCGTAAGGCAAACCGGGACCTCGAAAAAAGTATTGGGAATCCTGAATTTCAAATGATGGAAATTCCCGCGAATCGGAAACGGCGCCGTCCCTCATTGAAAATTGAGAATTCAAAATCCGGCGTTTTCAAAGGGGTTCATTATAGCCAGCCGTTCCATTTTTCAACAGCCCGTTCCGGGGTGTTTTGTTATGATGTGGCCCTATGAACACCCCCTTTTCCAAAACACCGGAACAACAACTGGAAGAACTCCTCCAGGGAACGGCCGAGGTGATATCCCGCCCGGAACTTTTGGACAAATTAAAGGAGTCCTATAAGGACGGCCGCCCCTTGAAGGTGAAGTGGGGCGCGGACCCCTCGGCCCCGGACATCCACCTGGGACATACGGTGGTGTTGCGGAAACTCCGGCAATTCCAGGATTTGGGGCACCGGGTCCAGTTCCTGATCGGGGACTTCACCGCCATGATCGGCGACCCCACGGGCAAGTCGGCCACCCGCAAGCCCTTGACCCGCCAGGAGGTGGAAGCCAACGCCCAAACCTATATGGAACAGGTTTTCAAGGTCCTGGACAGGGACCCGGCCAAGATCGAGATCCGCTACAACAGCGAGTGGTGCCGGCCCATGGGCTTCGAGGACGTGATCCGCCTAGCCTCCAGGTACACCGTGGCCCGGATATTGGAGCGGGACGACTTCACCAACCGCATGAAGGAACAAAGGCCCATCAGCCTGCACGAGCTGCTTTACCCGCTCATCCAGGGCTATGATTCGGTGGTGCTGCAATCGGACGTGGAGATGTGCGGCACGGACCAGAAATTCAACTGCCTGGTGGGACGGGCCTTGCAGGAGGAGGCGGGCCAAAAACCCGAGGCGATCCTCTCCGTGCCCATCCTGGAGGGGCTGGACGGGGTCAAGAAGATGTCCAAGAGCCTGGGGAATTACGTGGGGGTGACGGACCCCCCCCATGAAATGTTCGCCAAACTCATGAGCGTTTCGGACCACCTGATGTGGAAATACTACGAGCTTCTTTCCGACCTTGCCGCGCCGGCCCGGCAGGACCGTCAAAACAAGGTGGCCCAGGGCCAGTACCACCCCAAGCAAGCCAAGCAGGAATTAGCCAAGGAAATCACCCAAAGGTTTTACGGGGAAACCAAGGCCCGGGAAGCCTGGGATTATTTCGAGAACCGGCACAACCTGGACCAGTCGGTGGACTACGCGAAGGCGCAAGTGGCGGCGGGCGCCCACAAGGCGGCGGACCTGTTGGTGGCGATCGGGATCGCCAAGACCAAGAGCGACGCCAAGCGCCTGATCGAGCAAGGCGCCGTGGAATGGGTGAACGCCCGACAGGAAAAAAGAAAAATCGCTTCCTTTAATGAACTCATTGAAATCGGCATGGGGGAGACGGGCCTTATCCGGTCCGGGAAGGTGTTTTTAAAGGTGGTGGCGTCCTAGGGTTTTTTAACGTGTCATTGCGAGCTTCGAATTTCGAGGCGAAGCAAATGACGAAAAGACAAGGACTTATTTGAAAAAAGAAATGTTCGGTTTCATCCTTCCGGCGGTTCTGCTGGCCGCGCGGGTTTTCGCCGACCCCAGCTTGGACATCAAAGTGGACCAAGTGGGTTACCTGCCCGACCAGCCTAAAAGCGCTTTCATTACTTCCGATAAGACCCGGGGGATCTTCCGGGTCCGCCGCGCCTCCGACAACCAAATCGTCTTCCGCGGGAAACTTGCACAACCGGTGAAAGACCCGGATTCGGGCGACACCCTGCGCGAAGCCGACTTCTCCGGGTTCCATGAAACCGGCGAGTTTTACGTCACGGTGCCGGGAGTCGGCGAAAGCTTCCGTTTCCGAATCTCCCCGGACGTTTATTCCGACGCTTACTACCTTTGCATGCGGTCCTATTACGGCCAAAGGTGCGGCATCCAAGTCGACCTGGGCCCCCGCTTTCCCCAATACCATCACGCGGCTTGCCACACCCAGGACGGGTTTTTCCACCCTTCCTCGGGCAAAAGCGGCTTCAAGGCCGCCGGCAAGGGCTGGCACGACGCGGGGGATTACGGGAAATACATCGTGAATTCGGGCATTTCCACGGCCACCTTGCTTTGGGCTTACGAGTGGTTCCCGGAGAAAAGTGGCGCCATCCGCCTCGACCTTCCCGAGTCGGGTAACGGGCTTCCCGACATCCTGAACGAGATCAAGTGGAACCTGGACTGGATGCTGACCATGCAGGACGGGGACGGCGGCGTGTGGCACAAGCTGACCACCGAGAAGTTCTGCGGTTTCGTGGCGCCCGAAAAGGACGACGGCGGGAAGCGCTACATCATCGGCACGGGCAAGCCGCCTTACAAGAGTTCTGGCGCCACCGCCGATTTTGCGGCCGTCATGGCCATGGCGGCCCGCGTTTACCAACCTTTCCGGCCCTAGTACGCGGCGGAATGCGGCAAGGCCGCGGAAAAGGCCTGGCAATGGCTGAAGGGCCGTCCCGACGTGACCTTTTCCAATCCGCCGGGCGTGTTTACGGGCGGTTACGGCGAC
>JAICXI010000231.1 GCA_025980505.1 bacterium
CATGACCGTGCCAACGGTGACGGTGAATTGTTCTTTGCACTCGTTACAATAGTAAAGGCCGTCTCGCGTGGATTCCGAAAGGGATTCGACGGGGGCAACCTTGTCACTTTGGCAGTAGATACAAGCAACACCTTTAGGCCAGCGGATGTTTTCAAGGATGGTTCGGGCCTCATCCTCGGTAAGGCGACCTACGTCAATAGCCGCCATGTCGTTTAATTTTGTGAATTTCGGGGGCGTGTATCTCATGGACTTGTTCTCCTTTAGTTCCTATCTTCAGGCTTATTCTAAGGCTAAAGGATACTTACGTCAAGTGCATAATTCCGTAAAAAAATTTTAGACAAAATGTCGAACCTTAAGCGCCTTCAGGTCCGGCGGAGCCTTCCGGATCCACCTTTACCTGAACCGCTTCCCGGAACTCCTGGGGCGTCCGACTGGTGGACCGCTTGAATACATCGAAAAAATATTGGAGGTTGTTGAATCCGCACTCCTGGCTCACTTGCGCGATGGGAAGCTTCGTTGAAACCAGGAGTTTCTTCGCCGATTCCAACCGCACTTTGCGCACATAGGCGGAAAAACCCATCCCGACGGTTTTCTTAAAGCCCCTTCCAAAAACAGAAGTGGAAAAGCCATGGTCTTTCGCCACCACCGCCAACTTGAGATCCAGGTTGAAGTTTTGGTCGATGTATTTCCGTACCGCCTCCAGCCGGAGCGCCTGGGAAGACGCTTGCGGCCTGGTCGCGAGGGCCAAGAGGCGTTTCAAGGCCCCGCGAAAAACGAAGATCAAGTGGGTGATCGTCCCCGCTTCCTGGAACTGCCGCTCCAGTTCCTTCAACAGGAAAAGAAGGTCCTCGTCCTGGGACGGCATGCGCTTGCGAAAAACATCCACGATGTGCCCACAGGTGTACAGGAAATGAAGCCGGACGATTTCCGGTTTTCCCACCGACTGGGAGAGGATCTGTTCGACGTACCGGTTGCAGGAAACCTCGGCCTCCTGCACCACGCCCCGCGTGTAAACCTCGATCAAATTCCTGGAAAGCTCGAAAAAATCCGGGGGTTGGGGAATGGTGGGATTGGTGCGGACATCCTCGTAAAAAAGGACGGGACGGTTCAAGGGACCGCAAAAGCTGAGGGCCGTGACGGCCTCCCGGAGGACCGTCGAAAGGTTTTCCCCGGACCGCAGGCACCGGCTGACCCCCGTCAGGACCTTGAGCCGCATATGCTTGTCCGCGAACTTGGAGACGAGGTCGATCTTGTCCAGGAGTTCAAGTTTGGATTGCACGTCGTTGCTTTTCGGGTCGGGCGAAGTGAAAAAGATCGCCCCGTCGTCGCCCCAGGGATAAGCCACCGTATTGGGAAGGGTCTTGGAGAACTTGAAAAGTTCCCGCTGGAACCGGTAACCCTGGAGGGTCAGGTCCAAATCGTCCCGGTGGGGGTTATCGGACTTATCCATCTGGATGGCCAGGATGGTGGTGGGCACCCGTTCGATCCCCATCTCCTCCCTTTCCCACCTTCTCAGCCTTCCCAACCACCAAGTGGGCGGGTAGGCCCGGTTGTTTTTCACGGCGTTTTCAAGCCAGAACCAGTTGGGAAAATGCCGGGCGAAAACCTTCCGGCTCAATTCCCGGGTCTTTTCGCACGTTTCCCCGGCTTCCCCGGTTCCGGCCAGGACCCGGGCGTAACGTTCCAGGATTTCCTGGAGGGCCTGGTAAACGGGCGTTTCCAGGAGGGGGGTCTCCAGGAATGTCCGCACATACTTCAGGAAATCCGGGTCGAAATCCGAAGCGCCCGAACCGGCCAGTTCCTTCCATTGCTTGAGCAGGGCGGTACGGGTGGGGGCTTCCCTTAAAAAAACACCCGATTGAAGGATGCCGGCCACCTTTCCTTTTTCCAAAATCGGGACGAAAAAGGCCGAAAGGCCGTTCTTGGTTCCGCACAGGGTCCGTTTGTCCTTCAACACCCGGGCAAAGGTGGAGTTGTTAAAATAATATCGTTCCTCCCTTTTGCCGTAGGTATGGTCATAGTCGACCGGCCAGAATTCCCGTTTGTGATGGCGGATTTCATACCATTGGTCCCATTGGCCGGCTGGAATGACCCAGCAGTCCAAATCCAGGTAATGGGTCAGGACCCGGATCAGTTCCGAGTAAGGGAAGGTCCGGCTTATCCAACTTGTCGTTCGCGAAGTCATCCTATGCCTTTAACTTTACCGTCCAGGAAATACCGGGGGGCGTGAAAACGGGCTCAAGCCGGGTGTTTCGAGCTCACCCTTGTTTGGGAGGCGTCCCGGAACTCCTGGGGCGTCCGGCCCGTGGAACGCTTAAACACATCGAAGAAATATTGCAGGTTATTAAAGCCGCATTCCTGGCTGACATGGGAGATGGGAAGGGACGTGGAAGCCAGGAGCTTCCGGGCTTGCTCCAAGCGCACCTTCCGCAAGTATGCGGAGAAGCCGATTCCCGCCACTTTCTTGAACCCCCGTCCGAAAACCGAGGTGGAGAACCCGTTCTCCCTCGCCACTTCCTCTAACTTGAGGTCGAGGTTGAAGTTTTGGTCGATGTACTTTTTCGCGGCCTCCAGCCGGAGGTTCTGGGAAGCCTCC
Organism: bacterium; assembly: GCA_025980505.1. Lineage (GTDB taxonomy): Bacteria > Oederibacteriota > Muellerivitia > Muellerivitales > Muellerivitaceae > JAICXI01. The sequence continues at coordinate 2,597 of JAICXI010000231.1, forward strand.
ATGGGCTTCAAGCCCAATTCCAACAGCCGCTTCAGGGATTCCCGGAAAACGGCGATCAAATCGGCGATGGCCCGCGCCTCCTGCAATTGAGTCTCGAATTGGTCGAACAATTCCAGGAAATGGTCGCTTTGGACGGGCGAACGCTTGCGCAGCACATCCACGATCTGCCCGAAAGCATAGAGGAAGTGCAGCCGCACGTTTTCGGGTCGGCCCGCGGAGCGGGAAAGGATTTGTTCAATGTACCGGTTCCGTACCCATTCGATTTCCCCCACCGCCCCCGCCGTGTAAGCATCGATCAAAGCCGTGGAAAGGGTGTAAAAATGCGCGGGTTTGGGGATGGTGGGATTGGTGCGGACATCCTCGTAAAAAAGGATGGGGCGCCCCAAGGGGCGGCAAAAGCCAAGGGAAGTGACGGCCTCATAGAGGACCCGGGAAAGGTTCTCGTCCGGGCGCCGGCAGCGGCTGACGCCCACCAGGACCTTGGCTTGGAACCGCTTGTCGACAAACCGGGAAACAAGGTCGACCTTGTCCAGTATCTCCAACTTGGACTGCACTTCATTGCGGTCCGGGTCGGGCGAGGTGAAATAAAGCACCCCGTAATCCTCCAGGGGGCTGGCCACCGTGTTGGGAATGGACCTGGAAAATTTAAAAAGTTCCTTTTGAAAAAAATAGTTCTTGAGGGTGAGGTCCAGGTCGTCCTTCAGTCCCCCATCGGCCTCAATCATGAGGGCCAGGATCGTCGTGGGCGTCCTCTCGATTCCCTGCTCTTCCTTGCGCCATTGATCGGCCTTGGCCTGTTCAATCCACCAAGTGGGAGGGTAGACGCGGTTGTTTTTCACGGCTTTTTCAGCCCAAAAACGGTGGGGAAGATGCCGAGCAAAAACACTGTTCTTCAATTCGGACGCCCGCCGGCACACCTCTTCCGGGTCCGCTTCCCCGGCCGTCACCCGGGCATAAAGTTCCAGCAGGTCCTGCAGTCCCCTATAGACCGGGCCTTCCACCAGGGGGGTTTCAAGGAATGTATGGACGTACCTGGAAAAATCCGGGTTCAGGCCCGATGCCTCCGTGCCCGTCAAGCTTTGCCATTGTTTCAGCAGGGTTTCCCGGTCCGGGCCCTTCCTTAAAAAAACGCCCGCCTGCAGGACGCCCACGGATTCCCCCTTTTGGACGATCGGCACGAAAAAGCTTGAAAGGCCGTTGAAGGTGGCGCATTGGATCTTTTTTTCTTGGACGGTTTTCTCAATTTGGGACTGGTTGAAACGGGCCCTTTCCTCCCGGATGCCGAAGACATCATCGAATTCGATGGGCCAGGAAGCCCGGTTGTGGTACCGGATGGGGTTCCAAATGGGCGGGGTCAGGCCGGAAATGATCCAGCATTCCATGTCGAGGTAAAAATTGAAAATCCGGATCAGGTCGTAATAAGGGAATACGTGGTCGACCCAGTTTGTTTTTTTAGGCGGCATCGATGGTTTTCCCTTGGCGAACGGCTTTCCAACAGCGGGCGGCGGCCCGGAGCCGGGCCTTCCCGGCTCCCATTGGATGCAATTTCAGGGCAACAATCAAGAAAATCAGGAATTCGGAAGGTAAAACGAAAAC
>JAICXI010000329.1 GCA_025980505.1 bacterium
CGGCCGCCGCACATCATAAAGGTGGGTGGCACGTCCCCATTTCCCTTATCCATCGTTTCTTCCCATTGTCCAAATGGGGGCGCCACCCTCGCATTGAACCAGCGGCGGCGCGGCCGCCGTAAACCGGGGCTCCGCCTCCCTAAACCACTTCGGGCGACGTGTAAAAATTTGATTCCGTGGAAAAGGCTTGGTACAACGCGCTTATCCTGAAAAAGAGGACTTATCTTAGGACAGGCCTCAACTAACGTCAATTTGGGAGGGTGGTTTTTTCAGGAAAAAACTGGTCAAAAGGCATTAAACCCGGTCAAAATGTCGTTGAAAGCCGACTTTAACAAAGGATTTGCATGGAGCCTTCCCAAATTTCCAAGGTGGACTTGGCCATCATCGGCGGGGGCATCAATGGCGCCGGCTTGGCTTGCCAGGCGGCCCGCGCGGGCCTTTCGGTCGTCCTCTTTGAAAAAGGGGATTTCGCATCGGGGACTTCCAGCAAATCAACCAAGCTGATTCATGGGGGCATCCGGTATCTGGAGCAAGCCCGCTTCAAACTGGTTTTTGAATCTCTTCACGAGCGGAAGCGCTTGATGGGAATGGCTCCCCATTTGGTCCATCCCGTTCCCTTTTTGCTCCCTTCCTATCGGGGCGACCGAAGACCCTCCTGGATGTTAAAAATGGGCCTTTGGCTCTATGATTTCCTGGCCGGGACCAAGAACATCGCCCGGCATCAATGGTTTTCCCCTTCCCAGACCCTCCAAAAAGCCCCCTCCCTCAATGCCGAGGGATTGCGGGGATGCGGGCTTTATTACGACGCCCAAGTCAACGATGCGCGCCTGGTCCTGGAGAACCTCCTCGCCGCGGAGGAAGCGGGGGCCCATTGCTTTAACTATTGCGCCGTCACCCGCATCGAAAGGGACGCTCCCGGATTTCGGATTTACTACGGGGACGGCTCAACCCAAGGAAGCGGGACCTTAAGCGCCTCCTGCCTGGCCAACACCTCCGGCCCCTGGGCCAACCAAATCGCCCGGCTTCTTCCGGAAAAGGCCGCCAACCTCGTCCGTCCCACAAGGGGAACCCATATCGTGGTTCCGGAGATCGACCCTTCCTACGCCGTCCTCATCACCACTCCCAAGGATAACCGGATCATCTTCGTCATTCCCTGGAGGGGATTCAGCTTGGTCGGCACAACCGATCTGGACCACCCCGGAAATCCCGATCAAGTCCATCCCACCGAGGAGGAAATCGGGTATCTGCTCCGCGAGGCTTCCAGGGTTTTCCCCCGGGCGCCCTGGGATCGCCATCGCGTCATTGCGGCCTTCGCCGGCCTGCGCCCCTTGGCCTGGTCCGGGGCCGGCAGCGCGTCCTCCGTTTCCAGGGAGGACAAGATCGTCCGGACGGGAAATTTGATCACCATCGTCGGCGGCAAGTTGACCACCTATCATTCCATGGCCGCAAGGGCCTTGAAGATGACCTTTCAGATCCTCGGACGCAGGCCCGTCCACCCCCGACCCGATCCCTTGCCCGGCGCGCCCCCGCAGCCGTGGGATTCGTTCTTGCGGGAGGAAACTTCACGGTGGACGTCGGCTTACCCCGTGTCACCCGCCCAAGCGACCCATCTGGCGCTTCTCTACGGGCAAAGGGCGGTGAAAATTTTGGAAGGGATCCGGCAGGAGCCCCGTTGGGGCGAACCACTCGCCCCCCCAAGACCCGAGTTGCTGGGGCAAGTGGCTTATGCCGTCCAGGCCGAAAAAGCCCGGCACTTGGAGGACGTCCTGCTTCGCCGGTTGGAAGTGGGGTATAGCCCCCATCGTTGGGGCCGGGCTCCCGAGAAGGCCTCCCGCCTGATGGGGGAACTCCTGGGTTGGGATGAGGGGACCCGCCAAAGGGAACTGGAACGATACCGGCGCGAGCTCTATCCCGCCCCCGAAACCCCTTGAGCCTTTCCCCCTTCGTCGATGAAAAAAATTTCCACCGCCGAGTGGTGGCGGTGAAGGGCAAAGGACGGTCCGGTAGTCCCGATTCAGCCAATCCCTCAGGGCGCTTCTAAAAATCGCCTTGGGGTTTTGCCGGCATCCAAAAACGAGCCCGTCCTGGTGCCTGGGTGTCTTGGGGGTGAATGATGGGAGGTTCCCGCTTCCCTATTCCTTTGAATTTTCGGAGAGCCACCGTTCGGCCTCAATGGCCGCCATGCAGCCCATCCCCGCCGCGGAAATGGCTTGACGGTAATAATGATCCGCCACGTCGCCGGCCGCGAAAACACCCGCCACGTTGGTCATGGTACGGGGGGGTTCGGGCAGTTTCAAATAGCCCACCTCATCCATATTCAACTGTCCCTTGAAAATGGCGGTATTGGGGGTGTGCCCGATGGCGAAGAAAAGACCGGTAAAGGGGTGGGTTTTCTCCTCGCCCGTCTTCAAGTTCTTCACCTTGAGGCCGGCCAGCTCTTTTTCACCTAAAAGTTCGGTCACCACCGAGTTGGTCATCCAATGGATTTTGGGATTGGCCTTGGCCCTTTCCAACATGATCTTGGAAGCCCGGAACTCTTCCCGGCGGTGGATCAGGGTGACGCTTTTCCCGAACTTGGTGAGAAAAGTGGCTTCCTCCATGGCCGAGTCACCGCCCCCGACCACGGCGATTTCCTGGTTTTTGAAGAAGAAGCCGTCGCAAGTGGCGCAAGCCGAGACCCCATGGCCCACCATCTCCATCTCACGGGGCACGCCGCCGTACTTGGCCGAGGCGCCCGTGGAAATGATCACCGACTCGGCCTCGACCGTTTCCTTTTCATCCACCCAGAGCTTGAAGGGGCGTTTGGAAAAATCGACCTTGGTGATCAGGCCGGTTTGGTAGCGGGTCCCGAAATGGGCGGCTTGTTGTTTCATGTTTTCCATCAACTGGGGTCCCTGGATGCCCTCGGGGAATCCCGGGAAATTCTCGACCAAAGTGGTGGTGGTCAATTGCCCCCCGGGCTGGGGACCGTCGATCAAAAGGGGGTTCAAATTCGCCCGGGACGCGTAAAGGGCCGCCGTGTAACCCGCGGGGCCGGAACCGATAATAACGACCTTTTCCATGGAAATCCCTCCAAGTACGGCTTTTTTCCAAAAGCGAAGACATGCTAACTTAAGGTTGGGGCCGGGGACAATCAAGATTCGGGGAAAGTAGGAGACCCGGGCCCCCTTTACCGCCGCGGCCCCCAAAGGGTTGCGGCTAAGAAAGGGCGGGAAGGAACCAGGCTTTCGGCGGCCGCGACGGCCGCC
>JAICXI010000199.1 GCA_025980505.1 bacterium
CCAGGTCCCGGGCCAGGTCGGGCGATGATTCCTCCTTCAACTGGACCTGGATCCCAGGGTGCGCTTTCCGGAAGGCCGTTAAGAGCGGCGGAAGCAGGTGGGCGCCGGTGGTGGGCATGCAGCCCAGGCCGACCTTGCCCAGGGTGAGGCCGGACAGGGCCCGGGCGTCCTCCCGGGCCGCCTCCATTTGCTCCAGGATGGCGCGGGCCCTTGGCAGGAACATTTCCCCCCGCGGGGTCAATTTGCCGCCGCGCTTGGTTCGCTCCAAGAGCGGCCCGCCCAGTTCGTCCTCCAGTTTGGCGATCTGGATGGAAAGGGAAGGCTGGGACACGTTGCATTGCCGGGCCGCTTGCGTGAAACTACCCGCCTGGGACAGGGCCAGGAAATAACGCAGTTGGTGGGTTTCCATGGTTCTCCCCTTGTCATCCCGAGGGGCGGTGCCAACCGGCACGATTTCGCGACGCGGGGATCCCCGGTTCCAAGGGGAAGGGCCACGCCGCCCACCGGACCCGTGAGGACGGAATAACTATAATTTTAAACTATAATAAATATATAATCTATATCTTTTACAAATGCTTGGATTTGATTTATCTTCGGAAAAGCTTCCCTGGTGTTGGGCTGGTCAATCCTGGTTTTCGAGGTTTGTCATGGCAAAAGGAACCCTGTACAACAAAGTCTGGGACGCCCACGTGGTGGACCAGCTGCCCACGGGCCAGACCCAGCTTTTCATCGGACTGCACCTGATCCACGAGGTGACCAGCCCCCAGGCCTTCGACATGGTGGCCGAGAAGGGGCTGAAGGTGGCTTACCCCAACCGCACTTTCGCCACCGTGGACCACATCGTTCCCACCAAGAGCCAGGCCCGGCCCTTCCAGGACCATGAAGCCGAGCAAATGATGGGCGCCATCGAGAAAAACGTGAAGAAGTTCGGCATCCCCTTTTTCGATTTCAAATCGGGCAACCAGGGCATCGTGCACATCATCGGGCCCGAGATGGGCCTGACCCAGCCCGGCATGACCATCGCTTGCGGCGATTCCCACACTTCCACCCACGGCGCCTTCGGCACCCTGGCCTTCGGCATCGGCACCACCCAGGTGCGCGACGTCCTGGCCACCCAGTGCCTGGGCCTCGACGCCTTGAAGGTACGCCGCGTGAACGTGAACGGGAAGTTGAAACCCGGCGTGACCGCCAAGGACGTGACCCTCACCATCATCCAAAAGCTGGGGGTCAAGGGCGGCATCGGCTATGCCTACGAGTACGGCGGAAGCGTGTTCGACGCCATGACCATGGAAGAGCGCATGACCGTCTGCAACATGGCCATCGAGGGCGGCGCCCGCGCGGGCTATGTGAACCCGGACCAGACCACCTTCGATTACTTGAAGGGCCGCAAATACGCGCCCACCGCGGACAAGTGGGACAAGGCCGTGGCTTACTGGAAGTCCGTGGCGTCGGACAAGGACGCCGTCTACGACGACGTGGTGGATTTCAACGGCGGGGACATCGAGCCCGTCGTGACCTGGGGCATCACGCCCGACCAGTCCGTGGGCGTGAACGACCGCCTGCCGGAAATCGGCCGGTTCCCCGCCGACGAGGTCAAGACCGTGGAACTGGCCTACCGCCACATGGACCTGAAGCCCGGGGCGCCCATCAAGGGTACGCCCATCGACGTGGCGTTCATCGGCAGCTGCACCAACGGGAGGCTTTCGGACCTGCGGGAAGCCGCCAAGGTGGCCCGGGGCCGCAAGGTGGCCAAGACCGTTCGCGCCTTCGTGGTGCCGGGGTCCCAGCAAGTGAAGGCCGCCGCCGAAAAGGAGGGGTTGGACAGGATCTTCACCGAGGCGGGGTTCGAGTGGCGCGCCGCGGGATGTTCCATGTGCCTGGCCATGAACCCGGACAAGCTCTCGGGCCGGGAGATCTCGGCCTCGTCCTCCAACCGCAACTTCATCGGGCGGCAGGGGTCCAAGGACGGAAGGACGATGCTCATGAGCCCCGCCATGGTGGCCGCCGCCGCCATCGAGGGCAAGGTGGCCGACGTAAGAGAACTGATGAAGTAAAATCAGCCGGCAGCTGGCAGCCCTTGGCCGATGGCCAAGTCCGGCTGAAAGCCGCCCGCCAAACGCTAACCGCCGGAGGTTTTAAATGAACAAGGTCACCCGCATCGAAGGCAGGGCCGTTCCCGTGGAGGGCAACGACATCGACACGGACCGCATCATCCCGGCCCGCTACTTGAAGGAAATCACCTTCACCAACATGGGAAAGTACCCCTTTTACGACGAACGTTTCGACGCCGAAGGCAAGCCCAAGGGCCACCCCTTCGACCTGCCGCCCTACCAGGGCGCGTCCATCCTCTTCGTGAACCAGAACTTCGGCTGCGGCTCCTCCCGCGAGCACGCGCCCCAGTCCCTCCTGCGGTGGGGCATCCGCGCCATCATCGGCGAATCTTTCGCCGAGATCTTCGCGGGCAACTGCACCATGCTGGGCATCCCCACGGCCACGGTCGGCCAGGCCGAGATGCAGAGACTGCAGGGGCTGGCGAAAGAGAACCCCGGGACCCCATTCGTGGTGGACCTGGAAAAGAAGGCCCTCCTGAGCGGGGGCAAGGAACACCTGAAGTTCGAGATCCACGAGTCCAAGCGCAACGCGCTGGTGAACGGCACCTGGGACTCGACGGGGCTCCTCCTGGCCAACGCGGGCAAGACCGCCGAAGTGGCCAGGAAACTTCCCTACGTCAACGGGTTTCAACCACAGGGTTAGCGGAGTCGCACGGAGTAAGACGAGAACTTTTCTGACTTTTAAGGACCCACTCCGTTCACTCCGTGTAACTCTGTGTGGAGAAGATTTTTATGGCGGAACAAACCTGGAACCCCGAGGACTACGGCCGCAACGCCCGGTTCGTCACCGACCTGGGCATGCCGGTGGTGGAGCTGTTGGCGCCCAAGCCAGGCGAGCGCATCCTGGACCTGGGTTGCGGCGACGGGGTGCTCACGAAAAAGCTCCGGGACCGGGGCTGCCGAGTGGTGGGCGCGGACGCAAGCCCCGACTTCATCCGGGCCGCCAAGGCCCTGGGCCTGGACGCCCGCCTGATGGACGGCCAAGACCTTTCTTTCCGGGAGGAATTTGACGCGGTCTTCAGCAACGCGGCCCTGCATTGGATGAAACAACTGGAGAAAGTGATCGACGGCGTCTTCCGGGCCCTGAAGCCCGGCGGCCGCTTCGTGGCGGAGATGGGCGGCAAAGGCAATATCGCCCGCATCGAGGCCGCCACCCGCCGGGCCCTCCAAAAGCGCGGGCTGGAGAAAAAGGTCCCCGAGCCCAACGCCTACCCCTCGCCCGGGGAATACAGGACGCTTCTGGAAAAACGGGGGTTCCAGGTGCGGACCCTGGAGTATTTTCCCCGCCCCACGCCCCTGCCCAAGGACCTCAAGACCTGGCTGTCCACTTTCCGGAAGGACCACCTGGCCGTCCTGGAGCCCGGGGACCGGGAGGTTTTCCTGGAGGAGGTCCAAGAGGAGGTCCGTCCCTTCCTCTGCGACGCCCAGGGCCGCTGGAGCGCCGACTACGTGCGGCTCCGCTTCGCCGCCTTCAAACCTTGATTCCGCCCTCAACATTTGCAGAAGTTGAGTCCTGAACCCCGCCCTCTCCCGAAAACTTTCATGGGGAGCCCCCCTTGTGTGGCCTCAAAACGAAAGCCAAAGGGCGAGGGGTTCGGCAAAGGTGAAAAAGCGGGCTTTTTCCCCCTCTCCCTCCAGGGGAGAGGGCGGGGTGAGGGTGATTTTTCCTTTCAACAAAACCCCTCACCATCGGCCGGCCTTGGCGTCCGCCTCTTCGGCGGCCTCCACCGCGAAGAATCCGGAATTGCTCAAGGCTTGGATCGATGAGGCGCAACAGCGTTCCGACCGTGATTCAGCCGGAAAAATCCGGAAAAAAACGCAGGGAACGGCCTTGATGCATTTGCCCCGGAAACCCGGCGATTGGGGGAAACAGGGAAAGGGCGGCAAGAAAAGCCGATGATCAGTTCGCGGGCTTCATGATGCGCAGCACCGGGCCCTTGCCCATCTTGCGCAGGGGGAAATAAACGAAGTGGGTCTTGGGGTCCACTTCCACCGAATGGGCGTTCTCGCCCACCGGGAAATCGCCGATCTTCTCCACCTTGTGGTCCCTCACCCGGAAGACGGAAACCACGCCCGACTCGGACGCCACGTAGAGGTAACCCAGGCCCGGGTCGAAGTCCATCACGTCCGGGTCCCGTCCCACTTCCGAAACGCCGATTTCCTGGAAGTTGTTCATGTCCAGGACCAGCAGCTTCTCGTCGCCGTCACAAGCCACGAAGGCCAGGCGGGAATTGGAATCCAGGTAAAGGCCGTGCGGGTGCCGCCCGCCGTGCAGGGGGTAACGGTTCACGATCTTCCGGGTCTGGGGGTCGATGGCCACCACCTCGTTGCGGCTTTGGCCGTCCACGAAAACCAGGTGGGTGGTGGTGTCGTAGCGGACGTTGCCCGCTTCCCCCCCGATCTTGAGGGAAGCCACGCGCCGGTTCCGG
>JAICXI010000402.1 GCA_025980505.1 bacterium
ATCACAATGAGCCAATCCAGGAGCGAGAGCTTGTGTGTTTTCAATTTAAGTTCCTGTTTCCAATCATCGATTTACGCAAGCCGGGACGGATCCCCCGAAAGCCGGCACCCTTTTCGCTTTTCGAAAATTTCCACGCCTTAAAACCCGGAATGATCCAAGCCTTAAACGCCAAGGCGCCATGCCGGCCTTCCATGATTTAGCTATGGCGGCCCGGTACAAGAGGCAAAGAGAAAACGCAAAACCCCAAGCCATGTTTTCGGCCTTGGGTTTTTTAAATCATGCCTTTCTTGGCGCCTTTGCGGCGGATCTTCCCCCGACAATAAACAATCGCGGAATTCAAAATTTCTTTTTGAGCAGTCCCAAAATTTCCCGGGCCGCGTTTTCGGAGGCCCGGGGCGGCCGGGCGATGCCCCGATGGAGGTCCTTGAAGGCCGCCAGTTGGTCCCGGCGGACGGCCCGGTCGTCCAACAAGCGGTGCGTTTCCTCCACGAGCTTCCGGGGCTTCGCCCTTTCCTGCAGGAGTTCGGTCACCACTTCCCTGCCCGAAAGCAGGTTGACCAATGAGACGTTCTTGATTTTGAGCAGCCTCTTGGCGAGGAACCCCGTGACCGCCGCCACTTTGTAAACCACGATCATGGGCGTGCGCAACAAGGCGGTCTCCAACGTGCCCGTGCCCGACTTGACCCAGGCCAAATCGCAAATCTTCCTCAAGTCGTAAGCCGGGGCCTCCACGAAAAGGAAAGGGTCGTCGGGCGTGAGCCCCCGGTAGTCCTCGTGTTCCAGGCCGTGGGGCTTGGGCACGATGAAGGCGGCGTCCGGGCAGCTTTTCTTGAGCAAGCGGGAGGCTTTCAGGTAAAGGGGCCATATCTTTCCGATTTCACCCTGGCGGCTGCCCGGCATGGCGCACACCAGGGGGAACCGGGCCGGGTCCAGCCCGTATTTCTTCAGGACTTCCCGCCGGTCCACGGCCTTCAGGTCCAGTTCTTCCAGGAGGGGATGCCCCACATAAACGGCTTCGACTCCACGCCGGCGGAAAAAGTCCTTCTCGAAGGGCAGGATCACCAGGAGCTTCCGGACGACCCTTTGGATGGTCTTGATCCGGCTCTCGTGCCAGGCCCAAACCTGGGGCGCCACGTAATAACAAACCGGCACGCCGAGGCGGCGGGCCCTTTCGGCCAACCGCAAGTTGAAGCCCGGGTAATCCACCAGCACCAACAAATCGGGCTTTTCCCGCTCCAGCCATTTCTCGCAGTCCTGGAAGCGCCGCCGGATTTGGGGATAGTGCTTCAGCACCTCCCAAAAGCCGATCAGGGCCTGGCGGGTCAGGTCTTCCCGCACGTCCATCCCGGCCTCGGCCATTTGGGGTCCGCCCAAGCCGAAAATTTTCAAGTTCTTGTTTTTCCGAAGGAGGGCCTTGATCACCCGGGCCGCGTGCATGTCGCCGGACACTTCCCCGGCGACCATCAGGATGGAGGGGGATTGGGAAGGGGTCATTTTCGGTTTTCCGGCGATCAGGATCGGACCCGTCGGCCTTCGAAGGGAGGGAGCCGGCGTCCGGTCCGTCAAAAGCCGACGGCGCTTTCCCAAGGGGGGGCCACCCCTCGGTCGAAGCCGAAACGCAGCCTCATTTTACGGCTTTCCCGCCCGAATCGCCACGAAAGCTTCGCGCAACGGCCCCGGAGTTCCGGGACGGCCCACCCGGGGGAAGACCCGTGAAGAGGCGCGCGGGTGGTCAATAAGCCGGATTCGTGGGGATCAAAGTGATGGGGAAATTAACGTATCCCAACAAGGCGAAGCCGCTATCCCATCTTTCATAGCCCAAGTTGAAGGCCAAGGGCAACCCGTCAATGACGGTGTTTAAAAGAACCGGATTTTGCTCCATGGGGAAGGGCTTCCATATCTCGAATTTCCAGTACCGGTCCCAAAAACGGGTGCTGAACCCGGCGTAAAAGATGCCGGAGGGATAGGAGGGCGGCGAAGTCTGGTTGGTCAGGACGGCTTCAAGGTCGGGGCTCAAAAAGGGCAACAGTTGGGAGTAATTCATGCTGACAAGGCCCAGGCCCGAGCTCTTGGAAAGGTCCCTCAGGCTGTAGATATAACCCAGGTGCACCGCGGTTTTAGGGGCGATGGTCTTGCTCATCACGGTGTAAACCCCGCCCATGGTATTGCCGGCCACCTCGAAACTTTGGGTCCCACCGGTTCCCGTGCTGGAATTACCCGATCCCACCTGGGCCAGGAAAGACAGGAGCAAACCGCTGGCCATGCCCGGACTGTCGCCGTTATCGTCCAACCAGGCGTATTTCACGTCGCTGGTCAAAAGGGCCAGGCTGACCTGCTGGAGGGAATCCAGGTAAGGCTTGGCGTTGTCGCGGGAAACGATGCTGCCGATGTAATACGAAAAGGCGATGTTCCAGTTCCAGCCGTCCCAACGGTCCCAAGCGTTGCTGTAAGCCGTGGGCAAAAGGGCCAGGGACGCGCGGGAAATAGACGGGGTGCTGGTCAAGGTGGGCGTGAACGTGAGCG
>JAICXI010000437.1 GCA_025980505.1 bacterium
GTTCTTTAAGTCGCCGTCGATGGTCTTGGGGCAGCCGATGACGCGCAGGGGGATTTGGTGCGCCTTGAAATATTCGGCCAACACCGCCGCGTTGGTGTTGGAATCGTCGCCGCCCACCACCACCAGGGCGCTGATGCCCGCGGACCGGAGGTTCTTGTGTACCGCCTCGAACTGCTCGCGGGTTTCGAGCTTGGTGCGGCCCGACCCGATGATGTCAAAGCCCCCCGTGTTGCGGTAACGGTTTAAGAGTTCTTCCGTGATCTCGGTCTTCTTGTTTTCCACCAGTCCGGAGGGTCCGCCCAGGTAACCGGTCAGGGTGTTTTTCCTGTTCAGTTTCTTGAGGCCGTCGTAAAGCCCGGCCACCACGTTGTGGCCGCCCGGCGCCTGTCCGCCGGAAAGCACCACGGCCACTTTCAGCGGTTGTTTCAAGGAAGCGGGCGCCTTGCCCGGCGCGAAAGACACTTCAGGTTGGCCGTAAGTGCGGGGAAAGAGTTCGCGCACCGCATCCCGGTCGGCCACCGCCCGGCTCGGCCTTCCGATCTTCACCGACACTTGGGAAGGACTGCCGGCCAGGACCTTGGGAAGCTTGGGTTGGTAGGCCGCCCGCGCGGCTTGCAAAGGTGAAACATTGGATTTTTTCGTTTTCAAGGCGGCCTCCAAAAAGGAACTTAAACGGGCGGTATTATAAAGCGCGGGTCCCGGTTGGGCATGAGCAAAATCATAGGATGGGCCGGGAGACCTCCCGACCCAAAACCATTCGAACCCCCAAAACACCCAGGGCGCCAAGTACAGCGAAGACATAAGGTTGAAAAATCCCAATGACCGCCAACTCCGCAAGGTGACACCGCGGCAATCCGACGGGGAATTAAGCCGGTAAAGCCGATCTTTTCCCCGGCCTTTTTGAATGCCTTCGGGCCCTGGTGAAACCGGGTCTTGTTGTTGTTAAAGCTTCATGCGTCCGCAAACCTGGCGGAAAGACCGAATACCGGCCGTGGCGCCGAGCGCGCTGACGGCGCAGGCCCCGGCGGCGTTTCCCAGGCGCAAACACCCCTCCAAGTCCCACTGAAGCGACAGGCCCTTGAGGAACCCCGCGCAAAAGCAATCCCCGGCACCGGTATCATCCACGACCCTGGTCTTGAAGGCTTTCCCCCGGATCTCCCGGCCGTCCTGGTGGCGCAAATAGGATCCCTTCCCTCCCCGTTTGACGACCACGCATCGGACGCCTTTTTTGAGGAAAGTACCGGCTGCCTTGGCCGGATGGGCATTGCCCAAGAGCATCCGGACCTCCCTTTCACTGGGCATGAAGTAATCCAAATAAGGCAGGCAGGGTTCCAAGGCCTTCATCCAACGGCCGTTCAAATCCCAGGCGGTGTCCAGTGAAGTGGTCAACCCCAGTGCCCGGGCTTTCTTCAGTATTCCCTCCATCGGCCGCCCATCCAAGGCGGAGAAAAGGAAATAACCGCCCACGTGGAGGTGGCTGAAACGCGGCAACCGGGCGACCGGAACGTCCTTCGGATAAATGTGGTCGTTGGCGGCCACCGAATGGAGGAAGGACCTCTGGGACCGCGAGTTGACCGTCACCACCGTGGAGGAGGTGGATACCTTACGGTCGCGGATCACGCCGGAAACGTCCACACCTTCCTTCCTCAACTGTTGAACGGCATAGTCCCCGAAAAAATCCAGGCCCAGCTTGCCCCAGAGGGAAACCTCCACTCCCAACCGGCTTAATGCCAGGGCCGTATTGGAAGCGCACCCTCCCATGGCCATCCGGATCTGGTCAACGGGAAGGAGCCCGCCCACGGGAGGCAAGGCATCGACCGGTTTGACCAGGATGTCCACCAGGACGTTCCCCAGGCACACGACCTTAAAGGCGGAGCGGGGTTTAAAAGCCAAGCTTGATCCCGCCCAGGCCCTGGCCGTTGGCGGGAAGGTGTTTGTTGATTTCATCCCCCGCTTGGCCCTTGACCTTATTCTTCACGCCCTCCTCGACCTTGTCCCGGATTTTTTGGCGCATTTGTTGGAGCAGCTCTTCTTTTTTCTTCTCCAAGACCCCGGAAACATCCGTGAAATCCTTGAAGCTGTTGACCTGTTGTCCCGTCAAAGGCGATCGGAGGGGAATTCCGGTTTTACCTACGACCATGGAAAAACCCTTTTCAATCACCTGTTCCTTCCCGCCGGTCTGGGTGAAAATGGACCCTTCAAACGTTTGGGCCGAAACCTGGCGGTTCGCCGGGTCGTAATCCA
>JAICXI010000401.1 GCA_025980505.1 bacterium
CCACAACCGGCCGAGATCAGCGCCAGCAAAATAAGCGAAAGGATTTTTCGATTCATTCAGCACCCCTTCAGGTACGGTTGGGAACGGATTGGGCCCCGCCCTCTTTTCAAGTCCATTGCCGGCCGAAGGCGGCCTTGATCAGAAGTAGCCTAGATATTGAATCCGGACGATCCTCGAAAACAAGTCTCCGTTGTTGATATCCCTGAAATCAAAGCCCACCCTCAAGGGATTGTCGATGTTAAAAAGGATGTTGGCATTGAACTGCCAGCCGGTGCTGATGACCTTATCCAGCTCAAAATTGAACATTAAGGGTTGGGCCACGGCAAAGGATGTCCCCAAAAAGGCCCCCAAATCCTGGCTGGAATCGAATGAGTCGAACTTGACCACATTGACGCCGGCGTGGAGCTGCAAATAACCCACATCGGAAAACTCGTGGCTGACCGCCGTATAGAAACCTTTTTGGGTCCCTGGATAAAAGCGGCCGTCCACCAGACTGCCGTAACCGCGGTCATCCCACCCCACCGCCAGGGCCACCGCCGAGGATTTCTGGTCCAACAGCTTGAATTTCAAGGCAAGGCGCGGCGTCTGGACCTGGATGGTTCCCTGCCCGATGACGTTGGTGGCGTTGGCCGAGAACCCGAACATGAAAAAATCCTCGAATCCGACGTTGGCCCTTAAAAAAAGCCCGCCGTTTTCATAAATCCGCGTGACCAGGTCGTAGCCGCCATGGGGAAGGGTGTAAGCCGTTGGGGCCTCCACCATTTCATAATTGGTGGGCTGGGAAGCCGCTTCCCCCTTGGCCATCGCCAGGGAAGGAAGGACCAGGAAAAGAAACGGATAGAAGAAACGAAAGGGTTTAACGGGAAGCCTCCGGTTTTCTCCAATTTTAGGACGAATCCACCCAATGTCAACGAAGGGCGGACGACCTCGGCCCGGCCCCTTGCCGCTCAATAGTTCTCGATGAAGATTTTTTCCACCTTCTGGATGTGCCTCCCCAAAAATCTCTGGGCCTGTTCCTTGAATTTCCTCGACAAATCGCTGACGTAGTAGGTGACACCCCCGTGCCCGTTCAGTTGGACCCCGTGGATCTCCAGGTTCCGGTGAAGGCTCCGGGCCGTTTCATCGGCCGAATCCACGATGCGGACCCTCGGTCCCGACACTTTGGAAAGTGTCCTTTTCAGAAGCGGGTAATGGGTACAGCCCAACAAGAGGGTGTCGATGCCGGCCTTCAAAAGGGGTTTCAGGTATTCCCGGGCCACGGCCTCGGCCAGCGGGCCGGATAATTTCCCTTCCTCCACCAGGGGCACGAAAAGCGGGCAGGCCCTGGCGACGACCTTGAGGGAGGGTTTCAAACGGCGGATGGCTTCCGGATAGGCCCCGGAATAAACCGTGCCTTCCGTGCCGATGACGCCGATCTTCCCGTTCCGGGTGGCCTCCACCGCCGCGTAGGCGCCGGGCTCGATCACGCCCAGGATCGGGATGTTGAATTCCTTCCGTAAGGCCTTCAACGCCCAAGCCGAAGAAGTGTTGCAGGCCACCACCACGGCCTTGACCTTTTCCCGCTTCAAGAGGAACCGCACGATTTGCCTGGCGTAATGGATGATGGTTTCCGGACCCTTGGTGCCGTAAGGAATCCGGGCCGTATCGCCGAAATAAACCAGCTTTTCCCTGGGAAGTTCCTTTTGGATGGCCTTCACCACTGTCAACCCACCCAGACCGGAGTCAAAGATGCCGATGGGACGGTGTTTCAACGCCCCCCCCGCGGACCGGATTTTTTCCGGGGACTGTCCTTGAGAAGCTTGTAGTCGATGGAATCCACCAGGGCGTCCCACGAAGCCTCGATGATGTTCTCGGAAACCCCCACCGTCCCCCAGGAATCCTTCTTGTCCCGGCTCTCGATTAAAACCCGCACCTTGGCGGCCGTGCCTTCCTTGGCGTCCAGCACGCGCACCTTGAAATCGGTCAGGCGGACCTCCCTCAAGGCGGGGTAAAATTTCGTCAGCGCCTTCCGCAGGGCCTGGTCCAACGCGTTGACCGGACCGTCCCCCTCCCCCACGGTGTTTTCCAGGACGCCGTTCACCTTGACCTTGATGGTGGCTTCGGACACCAGCTTGTCGTCGCCGCGGTTTTCCACGATCACGCGGAAGCTGATGAGGTCGAAGAAATTGCGGTGCCGGCCCAGCGCTTTTTTCAAAAGAAGCTCGAAGGAGGCCTCCGCGCCCTCGAATTGGTAGCCTTCGCTTTCCATTTTCTTGACCTGTTCGATGATAGCCTTGGCTTCGGGAGTGTCCTTACTCAGCTTGATGCGCCTCTCCCCCGCCTGGTGCAGCACGGCGGAAATACCCGCCTGATCGGACAAAACCAGTTTGCGTTGGTTCCCCAGCAGGGCCGGGTCCACGTGCTCATAGGCCTTGGTGGATTTCTGCATGGCGGAGATGTGCATCCCGCCCTTGTGGGTAAAGGCGTTCTTGCCCACGTAAGGCGCGTTGGCCCGGGGGCTCAAGTTGAGGATCTCGTCCACGCGATGGG
>JAICXI010000287.1 GCA_025980505.1 bacterium
CACCACACCGCCGGCCTGGACCTCGAAGCTGGAGGAGGAGCCGGTGAGCTTTTTCACCTTAGCCTTGAACTTCCCGAAAGCCAGGAGGAACCGGGCCTTGAAGGTCCGGGGGGTTGCTTCCAGGCGGCTGACCTTGACGTCGCTTTGGGGGCCTATTTCCACAACACCGCCGTCCGCGAATTCCAGGTAAGCCCTGCCGTCGGCCCCGGTCACCACCCGGTCATTGGGTCCCACGGGTTCGGGGGGGACGCCCCCATGGGGGGTATCCTTATGAAAAACCGTCACCTTGTTCTTGACTTGCGCCAGGAAGAGGGCCGGGGCGGCATTGTCTTCCCCCGCCCCGGCGGGCAAGGGGATCTGGAGAAAAATCCACGACAATACCAACCCGCACGAAATGAACTTTAACCGCTTGACCATAATTGTCCTTTCCCTATTAAATGAAGGCGTCGTCCAACAAACAACCCGGAGTACAACTTGCCGAAGTTCTATCATTATCCAAAATGCTCCACTTGCCGCAACGCGGAAAAATGGCTTCAAAAAAACGGCGTCAAGCTGGAGACGGTGGATATCACGCAAAACCCGCCCCGCAAGGACCAACTGCGGGAAATCCTTAAAACCAGCGGCCGGAAGGTCACGGATCTTTTGAATACCAGCGGCGAGCAGTACCGGCTGCTGCGCATGAAAGAAAAGGTTAAAACCTTGAACGAGGAACAAATCTTGGACTTGCTGTCCAAAAACGGCCGGCTGATCAAGCGCCCCCTGGTTTTCGACGGCAAGAAAGCCACCATCGGTTTTAAAGAGGAAGATTTCAAGAAAACCTGGACCTGATTCACCCCCCCTTTGCCCTTCGGGTGACCCCCAAGTTTCCTCTATGATATGGAGCATAACCTCAAAGTCTAAGCTTGCTTATTCTTGGCCGATTATGTATTAGTTAATGCGCTGACGCCGACCTCTTTGCGGATTTAATTCAAAAGATCGTCGGCAGGCCGCTTCAGGGCTTTTTTAACCTAATACTGTAACGATTTAAAACTAAGTGAAGAAGGAAGGGAAAATGAACTTATCCGACATTGAAAAATACCTGGGAGGCCAATCCAAGGACCTGCTGGGCTATAAGTGCAAGGGCATTTCCAAGGACATGCTTCACATCCCCGGTTCGGACTGGGTGGATCGGATTTTCGCCCCCACCGACCGCAACCAACGCGTCCTGAATAACCTCCAATGGCTTTATTCCACCGGCCGCTTGGCTGGCTCGGGCTATGTTTCCATTTTGCCGGTCGACCAGGGTATCGAGCACTCCGCCGGAGCCTCCTTCGCCAAGAACCCCGCTTATTTCGACGCCGAGAACATCGTCAAGCTGGCCATTGAGGGCGGTTGCAACGCGGTGGCTTCCACCTTGGGGGTTCTGGGCATCGTTTCCCGCAAGTACGCCCACAAAATCCCCTTCATCGTCAAGCTCAACCACAATGAGCTTTTGACCTATCCCAACAAGGCTTCCGAATTTTACTTCGGCTCGGCCAAGCAGGCCTACGAAATGGGCGCAGCGGGCATTGGGGCCACTATTTATTTCGGCAGCGACGACTCCCAGAAGGAAATCGAGGAGACCACCCGGGTATTCCAGGAGGCCCACGAAATGGGGATGTTCACCGTCCTTTGGTGCTACATCCGCAACAAGGCCTTCAAGACCAAAGAGAAGGATTTCCACGTCTCGGCCGACTTGACCGGCCAGGCCAACCACCTGGGCGTGACCATCGAGGCCGATATCATCAAGCAGAAGCTTCCCGAGAACAACGGGGGCTTCCTTCATTTGAACCAGGAATCCTCCTACGGCAAGTTCGACAAGCGCATGTACGAGACCCTGATCCCCGACCACCCCATCGAGTACACCCGCTGGCAGGTGGCCAACTGCTACATGGGCCGCGCGGGCCTGATCAATTCCGGGGGGGCTTCGGGCGAGAACGACTTCGCCGAGGCGGTCAAAACGGCCGTCATCAACAAGCGCGCGGGCGGCATGGGCCTCATTTCGGGCCGCAAGGCCTTCCAGCGGCCGATGGAAGAGGGCGCCAAGCTCCTGCACGCCATCCAGGACGTGTACTTGTCGAAAGACGTGACGATCGCCTGAACGTCCGGCCGTCTAAAGACAAAAGCCCTTGGGACCCCGGTCCCAAGGGCTTTTTTATTCCGTCTTCCCGTAACCCCACCGGCGGGATGGCCCGGTCGTTACCACGGCCTGGCCCGATCCATCGAGGCTTCCATCGCTTCCGTGCAGCGGCCCGCCCTTGAGGAACGGGAGACGCGGTTTTGCCGGGAATATTCAGGGGGAAAGGAGCACGAACTGTTGTCAATGCTTGACGGTCAGTTTTAAAACCTGTCTTCCCACTTTGTTTCCCGCGGCATCCTTCACTTCCGCTACCGCCAGGTAAAGGCCGCTGGCCTTCCCCGTGGAATCCCAAACGGCGTAGCTGCCTCCCGCCGGACCCCGCACCAGGTCGACCATCTCCCCCGCCAAGTCGTAAACCCGCACCGTCAAGGTCATGCCCGTGGCGGCGTCCTGGAAAAGGGCCTTCGGATCTTGGCGGGTCAATTGGTTGGGTTCCGCCACCACTCCCGTGCCCCCACCCTGGTCCTGGACCGTGATTTGCTTGACGATCACCGTCTCCCCGCCCTTCCCGTCCGTGGCCCGGAATTCTAGGTAATAGGTCCCATTGGAGACCACGCCGCCGTTATCCCCCCGTCCATCCCAGGTGCAAATGGAGACGCCTTTCGCATTGGCCAGGATGACCTTGCTGGGCGCGGCAGCCCCGGGCGCATTGGGCGCGATCACGTTGCTGGAAAGCTCCACGCTGGTGACAAGGTTGTTGTTGGGATCGTCCAGGTAGGAGTAAAGCCTCCTCACTTCCTCCCCGGCTTCGTTGTAGATCTTCACCGTCACCCGGGAAATGGAGCGGCTCACGACGGCTTCCTGCGTGACGCTCAAGACCACGCCGCTGGAATCGATGTTGTCCACCTTGATGTGATAGACGCCGTTGGAAACCGGATCTCCGTTGTCGCTGGTGCCGTCCCAGACCCCGATGGGGTGGTTCCCGTAATAAATCGTGACCGCGTTATCGGCGCCATCCAGGCTGCTGATGGTGTCAGAGGACTCCAACTGAATGTTGTCGATGGGCTGGGAGAACTGGGTGACAAGGATGGTCTTCACCAGTTCTCCCGCTTCGTTGTAAACCCCGACCTTCACCGTGTAATTGCCCGCCACCGTGACGTCGGCCACGGCCGTCACCGGCCCCCCGCCCCTATAGGTGACCCATGCCTTGTTTTCGAGTATTGCTCCGCTCTGGAGGAACCCGTTGATTTGCGCCTGGTAGTAAAGGTCGTAGGTCCCCACTCCCAAGGAAGGGAAGCTCCAGGTCAGGAGCGATCCGGCCTGGCTGGTCACCGCCCCGCCGGGGGCGGAACCGAACCCGAGGAAAGTCATGTCGGCGGGCAAGGTGTCTTCCACCACCACGTTGAAGGCCGTGCTGCCGGTGACTGTGAGGGGGATGTCGTAGGTCAAATTGTCCCCGGCCGCCGCCGTGGTCTTGGAAACCTTTTTACCGATCAAGACCACCGGCTCCGGCGTATTGGTGGGCGTCGGCGTGGCCGTGGAGGTGG
>JAICXI010000133.1 GCA_025980505.1 bacterium
ACTCCCCGTTCCCGACTTCCAACTGAAAAGGGGCCATCGAGTGTTTTCGAGGACGAAACGACAATCTTCGCCGGACTTCCTGTTGTTCCTGCTGACGCTCATCCTGGTGACGGTGGGCCTCATCATGATCTACAGCGCGTCCGCCATCCTGGCGCACGACCGGTACGGCAGCTCCTATTACTTTTTCGGCCGCCAGCTGGTTTGGGTGCTGGTGGGAAGCTCCGGCATGTGGGCGGCTTCCCGCGTGAACCTGGATTCGCTGCGGGCGCTGGCCATTCCCGGGCTGTTTTTCGCCCTCCTCCTCATGGCGCTGGTTTGCCTGCCGGGCATCGGCAAGACCGTGGGAGGGGCCCAGCGCTGGTTCCGGCTGGGGCCCTTTTCCTTCCAGCCCTCGGAAATCCTCAAGATCGCCATGATCTTTTACCTGGCGGACTCGCTGGAGCGCCGCCGCCAGACGCTGGCCAATTTCTCGGGACTGTTCCCCTACCTGGTCATCCTGGGCATCTGCATGCTGCTCCTGGAAAAACAACACGACTTCGGGACGGCCGTCCTGCTGGCCCTGGTGACCATCCTGCTTTTGTTCCTGGCCGGCATGCAATGGGCCTTTTTCCTGATTCCCCTCTCCATCCTGGTGCCGGTCTTCATCTTCCTGGTGGAATCGGCCAGCTACCGCATGAAGCGCATCACGGCTTTCCTGAACCCCTGGGATGACCCGCAAGGCGCGGGTTTCCAACTCATCCAAAGCCTGATCGCGGTGGGGAACGGGGGGCCCCTGGGGGTGGGGCTTTCCAACAGCTCCCAAAAGCTTTTTTACCTGCCGGCGCCCCACACGGACTTCATTTTCGCCATCATCGCCGAAGAATTGGGGTTCGCGGGAGCGGGCACCCTGGTGTTCCTGTTCGCGGTCTTCATCCTGCGGGGCTTCAAGGTGGCCTCGGCGGCGGGCCAAAGGGAGGGCGGGGTTTTTTACGGCCTCCTGGCCTCCGGCATCACGGGCGTCATCGGATTCCAGGCCCTGGTCAATTTGGGCGTGGTGACCGGCCTTTTGCCCACCAAGGGCATCCCCCTTCCGCTCATTTCCTACGGGGGTTCCTCCATGGTGTTCACGCTGGTTTCCATCGGGATTCTGCTCAACATCTCCCGGGACGTGAAGTTGTCCCCGTCCCTGGGGGGATCGACGGTGACGGGCTGAATCACGGCGGACGGCCGTTGGCGGCCGGCTAAAGGCCATCGGCCAAACGCCAACAGCTGGGCAAGAAAGAAGGGGAAAGGCTTGGGGATTGGAAAGCAAGAAACGCATCATCATCACCGGTGGGGGCACGGGGGGGCACATTTTCCCCGGTATCGCCATCGCGCGGGAATTGTCGAAATACCCGGAGGTTTCCGTGCTTTACGTGGGTAAGGAGGACGGCCCCGAGTCCAAATGGGTTCCCGACTCGGGCTTCGCGTTCGAGGGAATCCGGGCCGCCAGCTTCCCGCGGGGAATCTCGGCCCGGCTTTTCACCTTTTGGTTCGAGTTCGCCCGCAGCCTGGCCCGGGCGGGCCGCATCCTGGAAAAGTTCGGGCCGGACGCCGTTTTTTCGACGGGGGGTTATGTTTCGGTGCCGGTGTCGTTGGCGGCTTCGCTGAGGGGAATCCCGGTGGGATTGTTCGAACCCAACGTGGTGCCGGGCCTGGCGGCCCGGTTTTCGGCCTTGTTTTCAAAGGGTGTTTTTGTGGGCTTCGAGGAGACGCTGAAACGCTTTTCGAAAAGGAGAACCCAATGGACGGGAATTCCGGTGCGGGAAGAAATCGTGACGGCGCAGAAGGCCAAGGCGCGGGAGAGCTTCGGGTTGAATCCCTCCACCCCGACCTTGTTGATGTTGGGCGGGAGCCAGGGCGCCCATTCCCTGAACCAGCACATGACGGACGTCCTCCAATTCCTGGGGGAAGGGGAACAACCGGTACAGGCCATCCTGATGACCGGTTGGACCGACTACCGGAAGACCGTGGACCGGCTGGAAAAATGCGCCATCAAGGTGGTTTTGAGGCCCTTTATCAGCAACATTCACGAGGCTTACGCGTCGGCCGACCTGGTGGTGGCGCGGGCGGGGGCCATGACTTGCGCCGAAATCCTAAGCCGGGGATTGCCGGCGGTTTTTATTCCCTATCCCCACGCTTCCGGCCACCAGGAGATGAACGCGAGGGCCTTGGAGAAGGCTGGGTCGGCAGTCGTGATTACCGAAAGGGAGTTAAGCGAGGAAAACCTCACAAGGACGCTGATTTCCCTCCTTTCGGATGAGGGAAAGCTGGAGGCCATGGGGGAGAAGGCCCGCCAAATGGCCCGGCTGGACGCGGCGGAAAAGATCGTGGCGGGCCTGCTGGCCCTGACGGAAAAGAAATGAACGGCAAAATTCCGCCGCCCGGGCGCCAGGGGCGCCGAGAAATGCAAGTGTTGAATGCGTTTTTTTCACCGGGTTTAAGGATTTTCGGGGACTTGTCCGCGGTCCTTGGCGCCCTTGGCGCCTTGGGGGTTCAAAAGATTCTAATTTGTAAAAGGATGAAAGCTTGAAAACCAACTTCAGTTTACCCGCCCAGCCCTTCGGCGCCGTGAAACGGATTCATTTCATCGGCATCGGCGGGGCCGGCATGAGCGGCATCGCGGCCGTGCTCCTGAGCCTCCGTTACGAGGTCACGGGTTCGGACCTGAAGGCCTCGGAAGTCACCGACCGGCTGGTCCAAATGGGCGCGCGCATCCATTTCGGCCACAAGGCCTCCAACGTGGCGGGTTCGGACGTGGTGGTTTATTCCGCGGCCGTGCCCATGGACAACCCGGAGGTCGTGGAGGCGCTCAAACGGTCGATCCCGGTCATCCCGCGCACCGAGATGCTGGCCGAGCTCATGCGCTTGAAATACGGCATCGCGGTCTCGGGGACCCACGGCAAGACCACCACCACCTCCATGATCGGGTTGGTCATGACGGAGGCCAAACTGGACCCCACCCTGGTCATCGGGGGGCAAGTGGACGCGTTCAAATCCAACGCCAAGCTGGGCAAGGGCACCTACCTGGTGGCCGAAGCTTGCGAGGCTTTCGGCGAGTTTTTCCTCCTTTCGCCCATGATTTCCATCGTCACCAACATCGACGACGACCACCTGGACTATTACGGCTCCATCGACAAGGTCCGGGAAGCCTTCGTGGCCTTTCCAACAAGGTGCCCTTTTACGGCTGCGTGATCCTGGGAGTGGACGACAAGCAGGTCCGCATGATCGTGCCCCAGATCAAGCGCCGCACCTTGAGCTACGGATTCTCCAAGGACGCGCAGGTGGCGGCCCGCAAGGTCCGGCTGGAAAAGACCGGCTCGGCCTTCGAGGCCTTCTTCAACGGAAAAAAACTGGGCGCGGTCAAGCTGAACGTGCCGGGCCGGTTCAACATCGAAAACGCGTTGGCGGCCCTGTCGGTGGGCCTGGAACTGAAAGTCCCCTTCAAGGCCATGGCCGCGGGCCTGGCGAAGTTCCACGGGGCGCAACGGCGCTTTGAAATCAAGGGTTCCTTCAAGGGAGCCACGGTGGTGGACGATTACGGGCACCACCCCACGGCGGTGGCCGAAACCCTCAGGGCGGCCAAGCATTTCGCGGGTTCCAAAAAACTGCTGGTGGTGTTCCAACCGCACCTTTTTTCGCGGACCCAGCTTTTGCGCGACAAGTTCGGGAAGGCCTTCGGCGACGCGGATGAAGTGGTCATCACGGCCGTCTACCCTTCCCGCGAAAAGCCCATTCCGGGGGTCACGGGCATGACGCTGGTGGAGGCCGTCCGCGAAAACGGGCACGCTGACGTGCGTTCCATGGAGGACCGGGCCGCCTTGCTGGAATACTTGAAAGGCCGTTTGAGCGACAAGTACGTGCTTTTAACCATGGGGGCGGGCGACATCTGGAAGGTCGGAGCGGACCTGGTCCAGAAACACAAAGGATAGGCGGATGAACCACCAAGCCCACCCGGGACGCCAAGGGTGGAAAAGGAAGAGGTGCCCGTCGGTTGTTTTGGGGGATGATCCTGGCGTCCTTGGCGGTGGGAAAGGCTGGATTTGAGAGTGCTGACATTGGAGAGGAAGACCGTGGAATTCGGCGAATTGAAACACTTGATCAAGGGCCGTGTGGAGCTGGACCACCCCATCGCCCCCTACACCACCTACCACTTGGGCGGGCCGGCGGCCGCCTTTGTGGAACCCCAGGCCCCGGGGGATTTGGCCGAACTGTTGCGGTGCCTGACGCACGCCCAGGCCCCTTACCTCATGTTGGGCGGCGGGAGCAACGTCTTGTTCGCCGACGAGGGGTTCGGGGGAGTGGTGATCCGGTTGGGGAGGGGTTTCCAGGGAATCCACATCGAGGGGGACCGGGTGAGGGCCAAGGCCGCCACCAAACTGGTGACGGTCCTTGCCAAGGCGCGGGAAGCGGGGTTGGGAGGCGTGGAGTTTTTCGCCGGCATTCCGGGGACGGTGGGGGGCGCGGTGGTGGGGAACGCCGGGGCCAAGAAGGCCTGGATCGGGCCCACCGTGGAGGAATTGACCATCGTGACGCCCCACGGCTTAGTGAAGGGCCTGAAAAAATCCGACTACCAATACGGCTACCGCCAGTCCTCCCTCAAGATGAGCGGCAACGTGCTGGTGGAAGTGGTGCTGAAGCTTAAAAAAGAGCCCAAGGGCGACATCGAAAGGAAAGTCCGGGATTATTTCAAGGTCCGCCGCGGCAAGCAGCCGCGGGTGGAAAAGAACGCCGGCAGCGTGTTCAAGAATCCCGAGGGGAACTTCGCCGGACGGCTGACCGAGTCCGTGGGGCTGAAGGGTTTCCGGGTGGGGGGGGCCAAGGTCAGCGAGATTCACGCCAATTTCATCGTCAACGACGGTACGGCCTCGGCCCACGACGTGGTGGCGGTGATGCGGGAAATCCAAAGGCGGGTTTCCGCCGAATACGGGATCCGGCTGGAGCCTGAAATCCTGCCGCTGGGAAATTGGGATTGGGACGAGATCAAAGACGTGTTTTGGAACCTGAAGGGCCGCTGATGGCCGTCGGCGGATAGCGGACGGCTTTAAGGATGAAGCCAACAGCCAACGGCTGTAGTTGAACGACACCTACGACGACGCGGTTTTGAAAATTAGGAGACCGGAGAGCGCAATGAGAGTAGGCGTGCTGATGGGCGGCTGGAGCCCGGAACGGAAAGTTTCCCTGATGTCGGGGAAAAATGTGGTGGAAGGCCTGGAAAAGGCGGGCCTCCGCGCGGTGCCTTTCGTTTTGACCGCCGCGGACAAAAAGGAAGGCGTTTTGGGGAAGAAACTGAAAAAAGCCAAGTTGGACGTGGTTTTCATCGCCCTGCACGGCGGGTTCGGCGAGGACGGGACCCTGCAGGCCCTCCTGGACAAGTGGGGAATCCCCTATACGGGATCGGGCACCCTGGCTTGCGGCCTGGCCATGCACAAGGGCTGCTCCAAGCTCGTTTTCGAGGCCCAAAAGGTCCCGACCGCCCCCTGGCAGGCGCTTCACCGCAGCGTGCCGAGGAAAAGCTGGTTGAAGGAAGCCAAGATTACGCCCCCGCTGGTGGTGAAACCCGCGGACGTCGGGTCGGCCATCGGGGTGACGATTGTGAAAGACAAAAGCGGGTTGGCGAAGGCCATCGGAACCGCGTTGCGTTACAGCCAGTGGGCGATTCTCGAGAAATTCATCCCGGGCGTGGAAGTGACCGCCGGGGTCTTGGGGGGGCGGGCCCTGCCCTTGATCGAGATCGTGCCGAAAAACGAGTTTTACGACTTCGACGCCAAATACACCCCGGGAAAATCGGACCACTTGGTTCCGGCCCGCCTGCCCCGGGCGGCGGC
>JAICXI010000357.1 GCA_025980505.1 bacterium
CCTTGGGGTCCAAATCCAGGCAGTTCTTGAAGCATTGGATGGCTTCGTCGAACCTTTGGGCGCGGTAATGGGCCAGCCCTTCCCCGAACGCCTTGACCTTCATTTCCTTCGCGCCCGCCCCCTTCAAGCGGTGGTCAACCAGTTCGTAAATCCGGATGGGTTCGTTCTTGCCCTTCACCTTGATCAGGTCCAATTCCCGGCACAACATGTCGGCCTTCACCTGAGCATAGGTGCTCTCGCTGATGATGATTGACACCTGGTATTCCTTGGTGGTGCCCTCCAGGCGGCTGCCCAGGTTCACGGCGTCCCCGATGAGGGTGTAGTTCTTGATGGACTCGGACCCGACGAACCCCACCACCATGGGCCCCGTGTTCAAGCCCACCCCGATGTGCAGTTTTTCCTTCCCTTCCAGCTCCCATTTGGGGTGCAACACCGAGTGCAGCAGGTCCACCATGCCCAAGGCCGTGCTGCAGGCCCGGTAAGCGTGGTCGCCCTGGGCCGCCGGCGCGCCCCAAAAGGCCATGATGGCGTCGCCGATGTACTTGTCCAGCGTTCCCTCGGTTTGGAAAATAAGGTGGGTCATTTGGGTCAGGTATTCGTTCAGGATCTCCACCACGTCGCGCGGGGTGTGTTTTTCCGAGTAAGTGGTGAAACCCCGGATGTCGGAGAACATGACCGTGAGTTCCTTTTCCTCGCCGCCCAGCTCGATGCCCGCCGGCAGCCGGAGGATTTCCTCCACCACCTTGGGGGCCACCATGCTTTGGAACATCTGTTTCATATAACGGCTGTGGCGCACTTCGGTCCTGAACTTGTAGGTGGTGAGGGCCACGAAGGTCAGCAAAAGCGCCAGGCAGGGATAGACGTCGTTGATGACGACCTTGAAATAAGTGAAAACGATGCAGCTGGCCACCACGTAGCCGGCGAAGAGGACGAAAAAGACGGCCGTTCCCTGGATGGGCGTGACCCGGGGGACCAGGTACCACATGAGCAGGGCCATGCCGACGATCAGCAACAGTTTCCAGTACTGGGGGGCCAGGGTGATGAAGTCGCCGTCGATGACGTTGGCGATGATGTTGGCGTTCATCTCCACGCCGGGGGAATTATGCGTGAAGGGCGTGGGCCGCAAGTCGAAGAGCCCCGCCGCCGTGGCGCCGATGAGCACCACCGAGTCCTTGAGCGAGCCCGCCGGCAGGCGGTTCATCAGCACGTCGCTGGCGGAAACCGTGGGGATGGTGCCCTGGGGGCCGCAATAGTTGATGAAGGCGAAGTTGTTGGAAAGGACGGGTATTTTCCGCCCCGCCAACTCCGCGTACTGCCCGTCGTGGATGCGGATCGGGTTTTTATCCCCCAGGTAACAGCGGGCCACCTGCAGGGTCAAATGGGGGATCAGTTTGTCCTGATAGTCGAAGGCCGCCGGGTAATAACGGTAAATGCCGTCCAAGTCGGGGATGTAGCGGATCCCTCCCGTGTCCTCGACGTTGGCTTGAAGCTCGGGGATGGAAACGATCAGGGTTTCGGCCGGGAAGAAGTCGGCGGTGAATCCGCCGAAAAGCCGGGCTTCGGTGGCGTGCAGCGACTCGAAGGCGGGCGTGCGCCCCTCCTTGGCTTCCACACCCGTGAAGGGCACCAGGGGGAGGAACACGTTGCCCGTTTCCCGGAGGGCCGCCCCGAATTCCTTGTCGCCGTTCTGGGTGTCCTGGAACTTGCGGATGTCCGACAGCATTTTTTCCCGGAGGGACTTCACCGCCCGGGAAGGCCCCTTGAAGGCCGAACCCAGCGAGGCCTGCAACTGGTCCAGCATCTTCTCCTGGGTGCGCTCGGGCTCGGGAAAAAAGACGTCGTAAAAAACGCTCTTCACGCCGTCGGCCTTCAGCCGGCGGACCAGTTGCGCGTGCGTGGCCCGGGGCCAGGGCCATTGCCCCACTTCCTTCAGGCTCTTTTCATCGACCGCCACGATCTTGACCGGCGCCTTTGGAACCCGGGTGCCCCGCACGTCAAACCGCAGGTCGATGGTTTCGTTCTCCACTTGGGCCAGGAAGGAAACATCCAGGAAAGCCATCAACAGCAGGAGGAGGGTGATCCCCAGGGTCATCCACAGCGAGCTGCTCTTGCGGTAGTAGACCTTGATTTCGCGGGGCGGCAGGGGGTCGGGCATGGGCACATTGTAGGGTTGCCCCCAAAACCGGTCAACCCTGCAAGTGGGGAGTGGGGGCCGGGATTTTTTCAACCGCCCCTTCGGCGGGGCCGCCGTTTTCGCCAAGGGTTTTTTTCGGGTCCGTCCTTAACTCCCGACTTTCCTCTCAGGAGGACGCCGACCGGTAACGCTTCAATCCCCGTTGCCAGACCCAGATCGTCAAGGCCATGAAGATCGCCCCGATGGCGAAGCCGTAGAAAACCAGTCCGTTTTCCAGCTTGTGGATCAGCACCCCCGCCGGAAAGTTGGAAACCACCAGCATGGGGACGAGGGTCTGGAGCAGGCGGCGCAGGAGCCAGGGGTAGATGTCCCCGGGATAGCGGGAAAACTGCCCGAACTGCCAGTAAAGTTCCATAAGGTTGTTGGAGCGCCCGATCCAGAAGGTCCAGGCCGACAGGATGAACAGGATGGCGTAGTAAATGAGGATGCTGTTGATGACCAGGGCGGTGAAAAGGAGGGCCCCACCCAGGCTCAGCGGCACCCCCAGCTTGCCCAAGGCGAACAAGATGATGCCCAGTCCCAGGGAGCTGTTGACGATGGAGGCGTAATCGGTATAGCGAAGGGAGACCAGGAACTGGGTGTTGATGGGCTTCACCAGGTTGAAATCCAGGTCGCCCTGCCGGATCTGGTCGGTCAGGCGCATGCAGTTGTCGTAAAAAAGCGCCTCGAAAAGCTGGGTGATGACGTGGTTGGTGCCGACCAGGACGATCATTTCCCACTTGTTCCAGCCGACGATTTGCC
>JAICXI010000381.1 GCA_025980505.1 bacterium
CCCGGAAAAGTTAAATAAAGTTTAACTCCTGTCCACGACGGGGACCTGCCGTGGACTAGCCGAAAAGGAGGATTCCAATTAAAAGAAAAAGTGCACCTATCCTCGAGTTTGATCCTTCCCGAAAAGCCTATTTTCATCCCCAGGCAAAATATTCCTACCCCGGATTGCCTTGGCGGGTGAATAAAGTCGTTGTCCTTGATGAAGGAGCCTGTTCGTGAAAATCCTGGTCACCGGCGGGGCCGGCTTTATCGGAAGCCACGTGGTGGACGCTTATTTGGAAGCGGGTCATCAAGTGGTGATCATTGACGATTTATCCACGGGCAAAAAAGAGAACCTGAACCCCAAGGCCAAGTTCCACCGGATGGACCTGTTGGACGACAAAGTGCAGCAACTGCTGCAGGACGAGCATATCGAGGTGGTCAACCACCACGCGGCCCAGATCAAGGTGAAGGCCTCCCTGGAAGACCCCTACTTCGACGTGAAGGTGAACGTGCTGGGCTCGGTGCTTCTCCTGGACCTGTGCCGGCGGGCGGGGGTGAAGAAATTCATTTACGCCTCCTCGGGCGGCGCCCAATACGGCGAGATGGCGAAGGAACCCTTTCCCGAGACCCATCCCTCCCGCCCCTTCTCGGTTTACGGCGCCAGCAAGTACTCGGTGGAGCTTTACGCGGACGTGTTCGCGCAGAATTTCGGGCTGGAATACGTGATTCTCCGTTACGCCAACGTTTACGGTCCCCGGCAGGACGCCTTGGGCGAAGGGGGGGTGGTGGCCATCTTCACCCACTGCATGCTCCATGGCGGCGATTTCGCGATTTTCGGCGACGGCTACAACTTGCGGGATTACGTCTACGTCAAGGACCTGGCCCGGGCCAACCTGCTGGCGTTGGATTATCCGCATAATGACGTTTTTAATATCGGCACGGGCGTGGGAACCACCACCAACGAGCTTTTCGACGTCCTGGCCAAGGCCACGGGCCACACCCGGCCGCCCCGGAAAACCGTGGCCCGGTTGGGGGATTTGAAAAAGAGCGTCCTGGACCCCTCCAAGGCCAAGCGGCTTTTGAAGTGGGAACCCCGCTACGACCTCCAGGCGGGGCTCAAGGAAACGGTGGAATACTACAAACAGTCCTAGGGTCGAAGCGCGAAGTTTTGGGTTTGGGAAGGTTTTTGAACCACCGGTTCAAAAACTTGCTTTGATTTAAAAACTGCGGACCGCGGACTGCGGACCGTGAACTGGGGTTTTATGAAAGCCATCATCCTCGTCGGCGGCCAGGGCACCCGGATGCGGCCCCATGACCGACCATCTTCCCAAGAACATCGTGCCCCTGTGCGGCGCGCCGTTCCTCACTTATCAGATCGAATACCTGAAAAAAGCCGGCGTCCGGGACATCGCCTTTTCCATCGGCTACCGGCCCGCCGACATCCGCAAGGTGTACGGGGACGGGCGGCGGCTGGGAGTCCGGATCCACTATGCCCTGGAAAAAAAGCCGCTGGGGACGGCCGGCGCCATCAAGAACGCCGAGAAATTCGTGAAGGGAAGCCCGGTCGTGGTGTTGAACGGCGACATCCTGACCGATATCCCGCTCCGGAAAATGATCGCCTTCCACCGCAGGAACCGCAACATGGCCACCTTGGGGCTGTTCCGCGTGAAGGACCCCACGGCTTACGGACTGGTCCTGCTGGATAAGAAATACCGCGTCGTGAAATTCTTGGAAAAACCAACCCCCGAGGAAGCGGTGACCGACACCATCAACGCGGGTGTTTACGTTTTCGAGCCGGAAGTCTTCGGCTATATTCCGCCCCGGGTGAACTATTCCGCCGAGAGGGCCCTTTTCCCGCACCTCTTGAACGCCAAGGAGCCCTTCGGCGGTTACGTCTGGAAAGGCTATTGGCAGGATATCGGCACGCCGCGCAAGTACCTGACCACCCATTGGGACGTGCTGAACGGGGCCTTCGAAATCCCGGCCCGTTTTTCCTCCCGGAAGAACAAGGTTTACCTGGGCAGGGGCGTGAAAATAGCCAAGGGCGCCCTTTTAAAGGGGCCCGCCCTCCTGGGGGACGGTTGCGTGGTGGGGGAAGGCGCCCGGATCCTCCCTTACGCCGTGCTGGGCGAAAACTGCAAGGTGGGGAAGAACAGCTCCGTTTCCCGCAGCGTCCTATGGGAGGGAACTTCCCTGGGCGACGAAGTGAACCTGGAAGAAGTCATCCTGGGACGGAAATGCCGCGTGCCAAGCCATTCCAAAGTAGCCCCTGGAAGCGTGTTCGGCGACGGGGCTGTCCTATAAAAAAGTTCGAAGTGCGCGGTTCGATGGGCGAAGTTTGACGGCGGTTCAACGAGGCTGGAAATGGTGAAAACATCGTTCGGAAGAGCTTTGTGTTTGCCTTGAAAGCCATAAAACTGTACAACGATCTGCAAAAGGCAGGAAAACGGATCTTGTCGAAACAATTACTCCGCAGCGGGACGGGCATCGGGGCCAATGTGGAGGAAGCGCTTGCCATCCGAACAGGCAAGGATTTTCATCCTGAAATGACGATCGCTTCGAAAGAGGCGAGGGAACTCGCTATTGGTTGCGCTTGCTGCAGGAGTCGCAATTGTTGAAAGTGGATTTCAAGGAACGTCCACCAATGATCGGTGAGTCGGTAAGGATGTTGACGGCAATTACAAAAACGGACGGCAGGAATATTGCGGCGAGCCATAAATAATTTCGGAACCATGCACTTGGCGTCAGTTTC
>JAICXI010000379.1 GCA_025980505.1 bacterium
ATTCCATTTCCTCTAAAACGAGGTCTTCGTTTTCGAGTGAGCGCAATTCAACCTGCAACATCTTTGCGCCGCCTCCCTTCCAACGCCGACATCGGCTCTCGGCGATCCCGTCCCTTCAAACTTTCATAAATTTAAGCTGAAAAGGGGATCCTGGCAACCCTCGGTTTCGCCGGGAGCCGCGCAAGCCCACGCTTTCCTTAATAAAGTTGAAACAGGGAGGATTTCAAACGGCCGAAGCCGACTTAAAAGCAGGGGCGATTATAGGAATGCCGCTCTTTCAGTGTCAAGAAAATACCCTTATTTCCAGGCCATTTCACACCCTCCAAAAGGCTTCGACCCTCTGGGAAAAGCAAAATTAAATCCCGGTTTATTTGTTTTAGGCGCGATTCACCCTTCGTTGGACCGGATGTGCGAACGGGGAAATCGCTCCTTTTCCATCGATCAGGTGGGTTTTAGGCGTTAAAAGGCGCGGCGGAGGGCTTTTTCCACTTCAGGCGGCACGAATCCGCTCACATCCCCTCCCAATTTGGCCACTTCCTTGATCGAACTGGAAGAGAGGAATATGAATTTCTCGTTCGGGACCAGGAAAACAACCTCAATCCCGTCGTAAAGGTTCCGGTTGATGAGCGCCATTTGAAATTCATACTCAAAGTCCGATACGGCCCGCAGGCCTCGAAAAATCAAGTTGGCGCCGATCTGGCGGGCATAGTCGACCAGCAGCCCGTTGAAGGAAGTGACGTTGACCTTGGGCAGGTGTTTGGTGGTTTGTTTCAGCAGTTCAACCCTTTCTTCCACTGAAAAAAGGGAGCTTTTGGAGGGGTTCGCCACCACGGCGATGTGGAGCTCGTCGCAAATGCGGAATGCGCGTTCCGCGATATCCAAATGGCCGTTGGTGACCGGGTCAAAGGAACCCGGATAGAGAGCCACCATTTTCTTGTTTGCCATAACGAGCCCTCAAGGTTGCTGTCCGCGGCCCTCGGTTGGGCCGCCGTTTTTAAACAAGGTTAAAAAGGTGTCGCCGTATTTCTTCTGCCGCGCCAAAGGATAAGGGAACTCCCCTTCCAATTCGGTGTCTTTCAAGCCGTGTTCCACGGCGAAAATACCGCCTTCTTTTAAGATGGGGTATTCCATCAAAAGGTTTTGAAGGCGCTTTAAAACCCCCGTCTCGTAGGGCGGGTCGGCCAGCAGGATATCAAACTTTCGGCCCTCCTGGTGCAGCAAATAAAAGGCCCTGGAAACCTCGGAAGGGATAACGCGGATACCCTCCCCCGGATGGCGCGGATGAATCCCGAATAGGCCCAGGTTCTCCGCGATCAACCTCAGGCTTTCCGGCGCCTTTTCCACGAAGACAACTTCCGAGGCTCCCCGGCTCCAGGCCTCGATCCCCAGGTTGCCCGTACCGGCGTAGAAATCCACCACGCTGCAGCCTTGTATCGGCTCGAGCATGTTGAAGAGGGCCCCCTTTACCTTGTCCGAGGTGGGCCGGATTTTCATATTCTTGGGAGCCTTGACGGTCCGGCTCCTGAACTTTCCCGCAATGACGCGCATAGGCTGTCTTTCATCCTTAATTTAAGGCGGTGCCTCTGTGTCCCCGTGATCCACAGGGTTTTCCTTGCCGCCTCTAAGATATCTGGGCCAGGTCGAACAAATCGCGGTACTTCGATCCCAGGTTATCCCGCAAAACGCGGCTTTCCTCCGACAAGAGTTTGGGGTCCCTGTCCAAGAGCGCCTGGGCCGCCTTTCGGGCCTCCTCCACCACGTCCACGTCCCTTTTCAGGTCCACCAGCCCCCCTTCCCTGCGGCCGGACTGGGCCACGCCGAAGATTTCCCCCGGGCCCCTCATTTTCAGGTCAAACTCCGAAAGCTTGAACCCATCCAAAGTGGAAACCATGATTCTCATCCGTTCCACCGCGTCGCCGGAAATAAGCGGCGACGTCAAAAGAAAGCAATAGGATTGGTTCCCGCCCCGTCCGACCCTTCCCCGGAGCTGGTGCAGTTGGGCCAAGCCGAAGCGTTCCGCGTGTTCCACCACCATGACCGTTGCGTTGGGGATGTCGATGCCGACCTCCACCACCGTGGTGGCCACCAGGAGCTGGATTTCCTTTTGGGCGAAGGCCCGCATGGCCGCTTCCTTTTCCTCCCTTTTCATTTTCCCATGCAACAGCCCCACGCGGAAGCCGTGGAAAACCTCTTTTTGGAAATGTTGGTGCATCTGGATGGCGGATTTCAAAAAGGTTTTGGATTCCTCCACCACGGGGAACACCCAGAAAACCTGTTCCCCCTTGAGCATGCGCTCCTTGGCGAACTGGTAAATTTCGTCCTTTTTGCCTTCACCGCGCCAGGAAGTCTTGACGGCCTTCCGGCCCCTTGGAAATTCATTCAGGAG
The DNA here is from genome assembly GCA_025980505.1 of bacterium. Lineage (GTDB taxonomy): Bacteria > Oederibacteriota > Muellerivitia > Muellerivitales > Muellerivitaceae > JAICXI01. The sequence continues at coordinate 2,387 of JAICXI010000379.1, forward strand.
GGACAAATCGGTGTCCCCATATTCGGTTAAAACCAGGGCCCGGGGAAAGGGCGTGGCCGTCATCATCAGGCAATCAGGCCATTTCCCTTTCTCTTCCAAGGCGGCGCGCTGGAGTACGCCGAATTTGTGCCTTTCGTCGATCACCACGAATCCCAGGTTCTTGAACTTCACGCCCTCCTCCAGGAGCGCGTGGGTCCCCACCGCCACGTCCGCCCGCCCCGACCCCAGGGCCTCCAACACCTCCCGTTTGGGCTTCGCCTTCATGTCGCTGGTCAAGAGCAGGGTTTGCAGGCCCACCGGTTCCAGGAGCTTTTTCAGGCTCGCGTAATGCTGTTGGGCCAGGATTTCCGTGGGCG
>JAICXI010000090.1 GCA_025980505.1 bacterium
ACTTGAAGATACTGGAAAGCGCCGCCACCGAGGCTACCCAGTTGCTGGACCGCCTCACCATCCACGTCACGGAATTTTTCCGGGACGCCGGGGTTTACAAGGCCCTCCAGGAGAGGCAACTGCAGGCTCTCCCGGAGGCGGCGGATAAAAAAATAAAGGTGTGGTGCGCCGGTTGCAGTACGGGGGAAGAGGCCTATTCGGTGGCCATCATGCTGTGGGAGTGGTGTTTTGCCAGGTCGGACGCGTCCTTTGAAATACTGGCCACCGACATCGACCACGCCAGTGTCCGGACGGCCGAGAAAGGGGAATACGGCATGGAAGCCCTCCAGAAGATGCCCAAGTCCCAGGTGACCCGTTGGTTCCACCTCGAGGGGCAGAAGGCCAAGGTCGTTTCGGACCTGCAAAAGAACATCCGGTTCCGCGTCCATAATTTGCTGGCCCCTTGGCCTCCGGAATTGTCGGGCTTCCATATTGTTTTTTGCCGGAACCTTTTGATTTACCTGACCGCCCCCCAACAACAAAAGATCTACGAACAGTTCGCCAAGGCCCTTTTGCCGGGTGGGAACCTGGTCCTCGGCCTGACGGAAACCCTTTTGGGGCCTGCCCGCCGGTTTTACCAGTGCCAGGACGTCAAGCACCGGATTTACCAAGTGCTGCGCCGGCCGCTCCCGGCCCCCGAGCCCCTTGGCCCCGAGGACGGACCCCATGGATAAGGCCCAAGACCACATCAATTTAGGGACGGCTTTTTCCCTTTCCAAACGCTATGAGGACGCCATCGTGGAGTTCAAAAGGGCCCTTGCCTTGAGCCCCTCGGACGGCGAAATCCTATTCCAACTGGGGAGCCTCTGCACCAATGTGGGGAATTACGGGGAGGCGGAAGGTTACTTCCGGAAGGCCCTCGCGGCCAATCCCATGAACCTGAACGCCCATTGCAAGCTGGGGTTGCTGTTGGAAGTGCAGGGGAAATATCCCGACGCCGTCGTGGAGTTCCAGAAATCCGTGGAGTTGAACCCCGGGGACGCGGGGCTTTACAACAACCTGGGGAACGTTTATTCCAAGATGGGGAAGTACGAAGACTCCATCGTCCAATACCAAAAATACACCGGAATCAACGCCAGCAACGCGGAGATTTTTTTCAAAATGGGTTATGCCCACGAACAATTGGGCCAATTGGACGAGGCCATCGGCTGTTATGAGCGGGCCTTGCTCGCCAATCCACGCCACGCCGCGGTTTACGCCATCCTGGGGAACGCTTATTTCAAGCGCGGAATGTACGTCGAGTCCATCGTGCAATACCAGCAGGCGCTGAAGTTGAACCCCCAGGAGCCCGAGGTCCACTTGAAAATGGGCCTGGCCTATATGGCGCAAGGGCAATATGGCGAGGCTTTGGAGGTCTTGAAACAAGCCCAGGCCCGCAACCCCAACAACGCTGAAGTGTACCTCAAGATGGGGATGATTTACGCCGGCCGGGGACAGCATGACGAAGCCATCCAAATGTACCGGAGAGTGATGGAAATCAACCCCCATGACGCCAGCGTCCATAACGTTTTGGGCTATATTTACGACAAGCAAGGCGACATGGAAAAGGCCTTGGAGGAATACCAAGCCGCCAAGATTTTGAACCCCAACGACATCGGCATCCTGGAGAACCTTGGAAATTTGAATTATAAGCAGGGGAAGTTCGACGAAGCCGAGGCGGAATTTGAGAAGCTGATTTCCCTGAACCCCATCCATGCGGACGCCCGCGCCAAATTGGGGAACATCTACCTGAAAAAAGGCGAAAGGCAGAAAGCCGTCGAACATTGGGAAAAGTCGCTGGCTATCGACCCCTCCAACGAGATCCTCAAAAACAACCTGAAAATCATGAAGGAAAATAACGCCTTATGATGAAACCCCAAGAAAAATCCCTGGGCGAGCTGCTTCGACAGGCGGGGAAGATCACCTCGCGGCAGATCCAAGTGGCCCTGGGTGAGCAGAAGAAAACCCATGAGCCGATCGGAAAAGTCCTCGTCCGGCTGGGGTTCGTGGAGGAACGGGACATCCTTCAGGTGATGCAGGGCATGATGGTCCTGACGTTCCTCGCGTCGGACGAACGTTACGGCATTGAAACCTTTCGCGTTCGGGAGGTCTTGAAGTATTCGCCCGTCGCGGCCTCGGAACGGTTCCATGAACCGTGGGAGGGAGAGGCGGTTTTAAGGGGCTCGCCCGTCCCGGTCCTGTCCTTCCGGAAGTTCCTCGGTATCGAGGATTTCCCCCGGAAGGAAGGGACTTGGTTTATCGTGTTGGAGAAAAGCAAGCATCCCTTCATCCTTTGGGTGGACCAGGTGAAAGAGGTGGCGAGGGTTAAAGTCGAACAAATCGAAGCCGTGCCGCCCTATCTTTTCGGGAAAAAGAACGAATTGTATTACTGTTTGGGTAAAATAAAGGAAGAACTTTATTCCATTTTGAATCCGGATATGCTGGGTGACGTGCAGGACTTTTCCCTTCCGGCCATCGAGGTGGACCATGCCGACCCAGAAAGTTAAGGATTTATCGACGTTCAAAGAAGTCGGTATGGCACCGATTTCCTTGATGCAATCCTAAGGAGAATCGGCGCATGCCGACGCGTCCCGAAACCAAAACCATCCGCGAACTGGCCAACGGCGCCGATCAAGGCGATGCGTCCACCCATAATAATTTGGGGGTTTTTTACTACTCCAAGGGCATGTACGCGGAGGCCATCAAGGAATTCAAGACGGCCCTGGAAGTGGAACCTGAAAACATCCAGGTCCAGGAAAACCTGAAGGCCGTCAACCGCCATACCGGGCTTTACGACCGGTCGGTGGAAGCCTTCAAAAAATCCACCCAGATGGTCCCGCAGGACCCGGAAGCTTCCTATAACTTGGCCAACGCCTACCGTTATATGGGCGAGTACGAAAAGGCCATCGAATACTACCAGCGAACCTTGGAGTTGAATCCCGACCACGCCTTCGCCCGGAACTACCTGGGCATCGCCTTTAAATGCCTGGGGCGTTTTGACGAGGCCATGGCCGAGTTCCGCAAGGCCATCGAGAAAAATCCCTTTTTCGCCGATCTCCACAACAACCTGGGCGAGGTTTATTACAAAAAGGCCATGATCAACGAGGGCCTGATTGAATTCAAGAAGGCCATCTCCCTCAATCCCGATTACGCCGCCGCCCATTACAACCTGAGTTTCGTCTATGGCGATAAAAACATGCTGGAGGAAGCGGAACGCGAATTCAAGAAGGCCGTGGACTTGAACCCCAATTTCGGGCAAGGCGCCCAAGCGCTGCTCTCCATCGAGCGGCCCAAGACCCTGGAGGAAAGGGTCGCCGAGAAGGTGGCTTCCCAACCCATGGGGGCCCCCACGACGGCCGACACTTACTTAAGCTTGGCCTCCGCCTACAAGGGAAAAGGCCTGCTGGATGAAGCCATCCGTGAATATAAAAGGGCCATCGAGGCCCTCCCCAATGAGGAAAAACTTTACCGGGCCCTGGGGGAGATTTACCTCACCAAGGGCCTTCTGGAAGAGGCGCTGGAAACCTCGCAAAAGGCCGTCCAGTTGGGGCCCCGAAGCGTTGAAAACTACATCCAGGCCGGTATTGCACTGAGGGAGTTGAACCGGACGGAACAGGCCTCCCAGCAGTTCCAACGGGCCATCGAACTGGTCCCCGGGTCCAGCATGGCGCATTTCGAATTGGGCGTCACTTATTTCAAAATGGGAGAAAGCGAGAAGGCCACCAAGGAAGTCCGGGAGGCCCTGGAAATCGACCCTCAAAACGCCGAGGCCCATTACTACCTGGGCGTTTATTACTACAAGGTGAACCTTTACGACGAGGCCATCCGTGAGATTTCCCAGGCCATCGACCTGAACGTTTCCATTGCTTCCAGCGCCGAGGCGCTGACCTACCTGGGGTTGGCCCTGGCCGACAAGGGCCGCTTTGAGGAGGCCATCGCCGAATACAAGAAAGCCATGGAATTCGACCCCAAGAACCCCATCATCCACAACAGCCTGGGGGTGGCCTACAAGAACGCGGGCCTGCTGCCGGAAGCCATCCACCACTACCAGCAGGCCATCCAGTTAAATCCCCAGTACGCCAAGGCTTATAACAACCTGGGCGTCGTTTACTTCAAAATGAGCCAGTATGAAAAGGCCATCGAGGTCTTCCAAAAAGCCGTGGAAATCGAGCCCGATTATAAGACGGCTCAAAATAACCTGGCCGTGGCCATGAAAAAGAAAAATGTCCTCTCCGAGGCGTCCGAAGCGCTGATCAAGCAAATCATGGCCGATCCGGAGAACGCGGCGCTCCATTTCAACCTTGGAACCCTCTATAAAAACACGGGACAGTTCCAGGAAGCGGTGCGGGAGTTCCAGGAAACCATCCGCCTGTCGCCCAAAAACCGGGAAGTGTTGACGAGCCTGGGGGAAGTGTATTTGAACTTGGACCAGTTGGACGAGGCGGTGAAGGTCCTGGCCAAGGCTGTTTCCTGCGACCCCCGTTTCCCTGAAGCCCATCTCCAATTGGGGAAGGTCTATATCCGGCGGCAATGGTGGGACGAGGCCCTCGTCGAGCTCAAAAAAACCCAGGAATTAAAGGGGGACATCAACGAAATTCATTTCCACCTGGGGCAGGTTTACCGGTATAAAAGCTGGTGGGATGAGGCCGTCGCGGAGTTCCAAAACTACCTGAATTCCCCCAATCTCGAGGAAGACAAGGTGGTCCAGGCTAACGATACGATCCAGCAAATCCAAACCTGGAAAAAGCAATTGCAGGTTTCGCCCAGCGCCGGCAATTCGAAATTGATCAAATAGCCAAGGGATTTTATGAAACTTTTGGTGTGCATCATTCCGCCGAAAAAAATCGACCAGGTCAAGAAGGTTTTGTGGGAGTCGGGCATCCGCGGTGTCACCTTCTCGGAAGGGTCGGGGTACGGATACCAAAAGGTCCAGGTGGAATCGGTCAAGGGCGCGGATTATAAGGTGCAGTACCAGCCGAGGATCCGCCTTGAAATCGCCTTGCCGGACGGGGAAGTGGAGCCGGTCGTCGAGCTCTTGTTGGAAACGGTGCGGACCGGACGGATTGGTGACGGCAAGTTTTTCATCATTCCCTTGGAGGATGTGGTCCGCGTGCGCACGGGGGAGCGGGGGGAAAACGCGCTTTGACCTCGGAAGAAGGTAAATAAGGTGGAAAAGAAGCTGTAGGGGGCATGGAGAAGCGGCGGCGGGTTTCCCACCGGCCCCTTCAATCTTTTTTATCCGTGGCTCGTTTATTGATATGAAAAAGTCCGGGTAACGGGCTTTTTAACGTCCTGTTAAATTTCACATTTGGTTTTGAGGAGGATTTTGTGGCTCATCGAATCATGCTGGTGGATGACGCTTCCTTTATGCGGATGATGCTGAAGAATATCCTGGTGGGCTCGGGATACGAGGTCATCGGCGAAGCCGAGAACGGGGCCAAAGCCGTCGAGCAGTACAAGGCCCTCAAACCCGACCTGGTCATCATGGACATCATCATGCCCGAAATGGGCGGTATCGATGCGGTACGGGAGATCGTGAAACAAAACCCTTCGGCCAAGATCCTCATGTGCAGTTCCATGGGCCAACAATCCCTTGTCGTGGAGGCCATCCAAGCGGGAGCCAAGGATTTTATCGTCAAGCCTTTCCAACCTTCCAATGTCCTGGAAGCGGTGAAAAAAGCGTTGGGTTGAACCCGGGCCCGCCAAGGGCCGCCCGGGAAACCGGCGGTCCGGCGGCATCAAGGAATGACATGAGCCAAGAAGCGAAACTATTGACGGAATTTCAAATGGACGCCCTGAAGGAGATCGGTAACATCGGGGCCGGCCATGCCGCCACAGCCCTTTCCCAAATGGTGGGCAAGCGCATCGACATGTCCGTGACCAAGGTCCAGATACTGCCGGCGGAATCCATCGCGGGGTTCCTGGGCGGGATCGACCGGAACGTGGCGGCCGTCCACATGCCCATTTACGGCGAAATGCTGGGTGTGGCCCTGATTTTCTTCCCCGTGGAGCGGCTCCCCCAGCTTTCGGGCATGCTGATCGGGCGCAAGGAAGAGGAGCCGGCCCACTTGTCCGAACTGGGCCAATCGGCCATCAAGGAATTGGGGAGCATTTTGACCGGCGCCTATTTGAGCGCGCTCTTCCGGATGATCCACCTTCAATTGATCCACGGAGTGCCCACCTTGGCCATCGACATGGCCCAAGCCATCCTGGATTCGGTCCTTGTGGAACTGGAACAAAAGGACGAAATCGCCATCGTGATTGAGACTTCCTTCCTGGAGGACGAGAAGCAACTGACCGGCAATTTTTTCCTCCTGCCGGAAGCGGACTCGCTGAAGAAGTTCCTGGCGGCATTTTCAAAATCCCTGGGACTTCCCGGTAATGGGTGAAAAGGAATGGATCGTCGGTATCGCCGAGGTTAAAGTCGCGCGGGACCCGGACCGCCTGGTGGCTTATGGGCTGGGTTCCTGCGTGGGCGTGACGCTTTACGACCGGTGGAATAAAATCGGCGGGTTGGCCCACGTGATGCTGCCTTCCAGCCTTCCCCACGGCCGGGTTTCAACGGCGGGGAAATACGCCGATACGGCCCTGGAGGAACTTTTGAGTTCGATGGCGTCCGAAGGGGCGGATTTGGGGCGGCTGGAAGCCAAACTGGTGGGAGGGGCCAATATGTTTTCCGCCCTTTCCCAGCAGGCCGTTTCCATCGGCATGCGGAACGTATCGGCGGTCCGGGACAAGCTGGGCGAGAAGAAGATCGCCATTTTGGGCGAGGATGTGGGCGGCGTCCATGGACGCACCATGCTTTTTTTCCTGGGCGACGGACGGGTGGAAGTCCGCAAGTTCAACCAGCCCGTCGAATGGATTTGACGATGGCACCCAAAGAAATCGACCTGACGCCGGCCTCCGGCGCCACTCCGGCGGCCCCGGAGTCGCCGGAGGTCCAGCTGGTGGTGTTCCTGCTGGCGGGCTGCGAATTGGCCGTCGACATCCGGAAGGTCCGTGAAATCATCCGCGTGCCGGAAATCACATTGATGCCCAAGGCCCCGGCCTTCCTGGAAGGCATCATCAATCTCAGGGGCCGGATCATCGCGGTTTGGACTTGAAAAAGAGTTTC
>JAICXI010000276.1 GCA_025980505.1 bacterium
ACTTTCCAGCAGGTTGCTCAATTCCCCGGCCTGCAGGGGGAAACGCCTTTGCAGCGCATGCACGATCTGGCCCAGGGCGTAGGAGAAATGGATCCTCATCATCTCGGCCCGACCCGACGAATGGGCCAGGATGGCCTGCAAGTAAACCCGGCGCGCCGATTCCGCCTCCCCTGCCACGCCTTTCACGTAAGCGTCGCAGAGGGCGCTGGAGAGGTCGTGAAAACGCGTCGGACTCAGCAAGGAAGAATCCACCTGGAGGTCTTCGTAAAACAACATGGGCTGGCTGGAATGGCGGCAATGTTCCAGCGCGGCGAGGGCCTGCCGGAAGACGCCTGAAAGGTTCCCGCCGGGCCGGTCGATGCGGCTTGCGCCGCAAAAGACCCGAACCTGCAGTTTCTTCTCCACCCACTGCGTGATCCGTCCCGCCAGGTCCCGGATCTCGGCCTTGGCCTGCGTGGGATTGCGTTCGGGCGACGGTGAAGTGAAAAAAAGGACCCCGTAATCCTCCAAGGGATTGACGACGGTTTCGGGCAAGGTGCGGCCGAAACGGTAAAGTTCCCTTTGGAAGCGGTAATTCAGCAGCAACAGGTCCAAATCATCCCCCAAGTGGGACTTGGGGTCGTTCACCCGCAGGGCCAGGACGGTCGTGGGAAGGCGCTGGATCCCCATTTCCTTCATTTCCCAAAGCCTCAAGGCGGTGCCGCGGAACGAGGGGGGGTAATGCCGGTTCTTCTTGACCAACACATCCAACCAGTAAAAGTGGTGGTAATGTTTCGCGAAAACTCCCACCTTGAGCTCCTCCGCCCTTTGGCGGGCGGCGGCCGGGTCCTTCTCCCCGGCCAAGACCTTGGCGTAAATCTCCAGGAGTTCCTGGACCGCCTGTTGGATGGGCGCATCCACCAGGGGACATTCCAGCACCGTGCGCACGTAATGGAAGAGGTCGGGGTTGAATTCCACGGCCTCCGATCCCGTCATTTCCTTCCAGTGCTTCAATAGTTCCCCGCGGGTGGGAATGTCACGCAGGAAAACCCCCGCCTGCAGGATGCCGATGACCTTCCCTTTGCGGAGGATGGGAATGGACAAACTGGAGAGGCCGTTATAGGTGCTGCAGACGGTCTTTTTCCCGTCCATGACCCGCTTGAACTGGATCTCGTTGTACCGGGCCCTTTCCGACATCTTGCCGTAAAAGTAATCCAGGTCCACGGGCCAGTCGTTCCGCCGGTGCCGCCTTATTTCGAACCAACGGTCGAAGGAATCGGTGGAAATGATCCAGCATTCCAGGTCCAGGAAGAAGCTGAGAACCCTCAAGAATTCATAAAAGGGAAAGGCCTGGTCGACCCAGTTGGGTTTCGGTGGAACCATAGGATCCGCCTCAAAGAAGGCCGCCCCATTCCGGGCGGCGGGTTTATAGACGCGGGCGAAAGCAGAAAGCGTTTTAATGCCGTCGGGGCTATTTTACAGGCTCCCTCGGCCTTTCCCACAGGAGATTCCCTTCACCCACCCCGCCCCATCGGGCTTTTTCCATCCGCCTTCCTTGCCCGGGCTTTTCTCCCCTCCCAATATCATTATGAAACCCAGCCCATCCCCAATGCCTTGAGCCCTTATTTCCATTTCATGCCGCTTTGGTTCCACAGGCTGGGCGCCCTTTACAACCATTGCGTCGAACTGGTTTCATCCTGGTTCATGGTCCTCGGCCGGCGCGCAAGGACTTGGCCGGCATCCTCATGGCCTTGTTCCAGTTCATCCTGATCTTGAGCGGCAACCTTTCCTTCCTGAATTGGTTGACACTGGTGCCCGTTCTCACCTGCTTTGACGACGGTTTTTGGGGCCGGATCCTTCCCCGATTTCCGGCGTTCCACGCGCGGAAAGAGGGCCTGCCCCCCAACCTTCCCGGCCCCACCGGATCGCCGCCTGGGCCCTCACCGCCCCGGTGGCGCTCTTGAGCGTCGATCCGGTGCTGAATCTCCTGTCGCCCCGCCAGGCCATGAACACCTCGTTCGAACCCATGGATCCGGTCAACACTTACGGGGCCTTCGGGTCCGTGGGAAGGGAACGGCTTCAACTGGTGGTGGAAGGCACCGGGGACCGGCGCTTGACGGTGGGGACCCGGTGGAAGGCCTACGATTTCAAGTGCCAACCGGGAGACCTGTACCGCCGGCCCTGCGTTTGCTCGCCCTACCATTACCGGTTGGACTGGCAGATTTGGTTCGCCGCCATGTCCGACCCCTCCCAATACCCTGGGTCTTCAACCTCCTCTGGAAGCTCCTGCACAACGACTCCCCGACCCTCGGCCTTTTCGCGGGTAACCCCTTCCCCGGACGCCCGCCGGTTTATATCCGCATGCGCCTTTTCCGCTACCAATTCGCGCCCTCGAGCCATCCCAACGGCCAGTGGTGGAGGCGCACCGAACTGGGGACCTGGATCCCCCCCTTTCGGCGCGGGATCCAAGGCTTCCAAAAATCCTTTCCGCTTGCGGTTGGTTGGAGGGCCCCCCCGCGGGGAGCCCCATCCGAGCTGACAAATAGCCGGTTTGAAGTTGAACTTTCAATATCGTTTTCCCGTCCTTAAAATTGCGCGGCTATTGCTTGAGACGCTCCCAGCCGCATGCGATAATTTCCTTTCTTGTTCCGGAGATCCCCTTGGGTACCCGGTATCACAACCCATTGAAGGGTCTTCCATTGAAAAAGAACCGATTGTTCCTATTCCCCGCCCTGGCCGCCCTTGGGCTCGCCCTCGGCCTGGGGCCCACTTCCGCCCGGGCGCAGTGCACCCCCATTTCCGCCCAGATCCTCACTTCGGGTGACGACAACACGTCCTTTTGGATCAACGGGACCCAAATCCCCGGGGGCGGCGTTTACTGCAATATCGGATGCATCCCCACCCCCATTCCCGTGCCCACGACCGTTTTCAACCAGGGGCAAAGCATCGTCCTGTCGGTGGCCACCACCAACGTGAACCCCAACCTGATTTTCAGTTCCTGGGCCCTGGACATCACCTGCAGCGGCGGCGACCATTCGGTCGTCACCAGCGAGACCTATCCCGCCATTCCCCTTTATTACGACCCCAACGGCGCTTGCGCCGGCGACGCGCCTCCCCCGCTCGACGGCGGCGGCAACCCCTGGACCGCCTTCCTTTATAACCCCGCCTCCAACCCCTTCACCCTGACCGGCTCCCCGGTCACCGGGACCACTTACGCCACGCGCATTTACAACCCCGTGACCGGCGACCAGATCCCGCCCGTTTCCTACGACCCCTCCGGCGCCGGAGGCAGTTGCGGCGTCCTTTACTGGCGCCAAACCCTGGTCCTGCCCACGCCCCTCCCCACCCTGGGCCCGCCGGCCGTCACCGTCACCAACACTTTCCTTCCCGGTTCCGTCAGCATCTCGGGCAGCCAGTACACGGCGTCCAGCGCCGTGAGCATCTGCAACACCGGAAGCCCCATTTCCAGCGTTCCCGTGACCCTCCTGGTCCCCTTTTCCTTCCTGCAGGGCAATCCCACCGGCTGCCCCCAGAACTCCGGCCAACCCCAGGAGCCCCAATACCAATGCGGCAATCCCTGGCAGGTCATCTTTCCGGTCGGATTGCCGGGCGGCGGGCAATGCCAGGCCGTCACCGTGAACATGATCGACTACAATTACCCCAACCATTACTGCGCCGCCGTTACCAGCGTGGGGAACGTCAATTGGCCGGCCAACGGTTCCTTCAGCGCGGGCACA